>JANQEZ010000266.1 GCA_028278115.1 Clostridia bacterium | reverse complement strand
CAAGTGAATTGTTATCCTATCTTGAGAAGTATATGGGGGATAATCCTCTTTATAAAAAGATAGTTGAGAATTCTAGGCATAAGAAAAAAGCGATTATTATCGCTTTTTTCTAATGCCTAGAATTCTCAACTATCTTTTTATAAAGAGGATTATCCCCCATATACTTCTCAAGATAGGATAACAATTCACTTGAATTCTTACCTGAATATTCCAGCATCTTATCGGCAATATGATCTATTACCTTAGGCTCCTCACATTCAGATAACACTTCAAATATTTCGGAAATATTTTGAGCAAGCTTTGAGGCTTTTTCGCTATTCATACTCCTATCGGGATTTATGTCATTTTCAGCCATATAATTTATAGCATCGCATAAAATCCATCCAGTACCTTCAACAGTTTTCAAGAGATTATGAAAATGTTTTTTATGTTCAGTTATGCCAGTTGTCATATAATATCACCCTCCATTTTTATTTTTGTATAAATAGTTGTGTAAAAATTTTCCCCATTTTAGCTCCTTCCTTTATGCCAATACCTATATAAGTAAAATCGGGATTGAGAATATTCTCTTTATGGCTTTTAGAATCCATTAAGGATTCATGGGCAGCTTTAACCGTCTGATTACCGGCGATATTTTCTCCCCCATAAATGTATTTAACACCAAAATTATTCATCATTTCAAAGGGGCTTCCATATGTAGGTGAATAATGGCTGAAATAATTATTATCTATCATATCCTGGGATTTAAACCTCGCAACCTCAGATAGCTCTAAATCTACCTTCAATGGATTTAAGCCATGCTTAGACCTTTCAGCATTTACTAAACGAACAAGCTCCTGTTCATTTGGAGTTAACTTTTTAATATTTGCTTGCTGATTTTGGAGCTTAGACTTTTCCACCACAGGCTTAACATCCTCTGGATTAATTGCACCGACCTTTCCACTGTCTAGAATTATAATGTACCACTTACCAACATATCCCCCAACATCTAAAAGAGCATCCTTTTTCACCGTCGTTACCACAGGAAATTTTTCAGAATTACCATTTCTTATATATGCATTATCAGCAATAACCTGCACCTTTTCAATGTCGCCTTTTTTAAACATTGATGAAGCTTGAGGCTTAAGGGGTTTTTCTTGAGCAGAACGTATACATGCCGTAAGGCTCAACAATAATATCAGGCAAAAAAGAAGCCTTGAAGCCTTAAATCTTTTCATAAAAAATCACCTCAAGATATATTATTTCCCTTTATTATGAAAAAATAAGGAAAACACATAATAAATTTTTAAACTAAATTAAAAATTTAAAAACCCCACTTAAGCCTAATAAAAAGCAAAAGCAGGGTTTAAACCTATAACACAAGATTTTAAATGACCTAATAGAATGACAATTAAATCCCACGAACCACCAACCACCAACTACGAACCGAAAAAAACTCAGTAGAGTTTTTTTCTAAATCTTATACTTCTTAAGTTCAGATTTTAGATTTATTGTAAGCTCCTCTAACAGACCAACATAATCTAAAAGCTCAGTTATCTTATGGGAATACTCCATAACGCTTGCACTCATCTCCTGGGAGGAAGCAGAGTTTTCCTCTGCAATTGCAGCGAGGGAGTGTATATTTTCAAAGACGTCTGAAATCTTCTTAGTCTCATCCGTAAGCCTGTCCACAAGCTCAACTATTCCGCTTGAAACATCGGTTATCTGCATAGTTGCATTCCTATTATCCTTGGCAACCACCTCAAGGGTTTTGCTGCTTTCTTCAAGTTGCTGAAATTGGTTGGATACTTGGCTGACCATGTTATTTACTTCCCTAGTGAATTTATTCAAGCTGTCGTTGATGACCCTTACAGCACTCTTTGAATCCTCAGCTAGCTTTCTGATCTCGTCGGCAACAACTGTAAAGCCTCTACCCATCTCTCCAGCTCTTGCAGCCTCAATAGCAGCATTAAGTGCTAGAAGATTTGTTTGCTCAGAAATTTGTTCAACAGTAATTACAATATTAATTATATTTTGAACCTTGTGGGACAGCTCCTCGCCTTGATGATTAACCTTAGAAAAGTTTTCCTTAACATCTAAAAGCATTTTTGAAACATCCTGAAGCTCTTTAAAGGACTTTTCAATATCACTAACCGCAGCTTCAAGCTGCTTTTTTCTAACACTTTCTTCACCGGCAAGATTATTTAGAGTTTCAATATTATCGTTTAGAACATATACAGACCTTTCAGTTTCCTCAGCTTGATGCAGGGCACCACTTGCAACCTCCTGAACAGCACTGGAAATTCCTTCTGACACATTCTTCATACTTGTAGCAATACCCGAAAAGGTCTTAGTAAAGTTGTAAACGTCGTCCATACCGCCCTTAAGGTAAATGAAATCCTTCTTAATAGTATTCTTTACCTTGTTTATATCGGCAACCTGAGATTCAAACCTATCCTTGGTTGCTATTTTTGTATCTCCAACAAAATTTAGCTCCTCAAGCTTTGAAATTTCATTCTTTACTGACTTTAGGGGAGCCAGTACTATATTTGAAAAAATCAATGTACCTACAAATACCACACCAGAAAAAACAAGGCTCTTAAGTAGATTGGCTGACCCACCGTCAATAAATAAAGCTAAAAAAGTGAGTAAAGTAGTAGGTACTGCAATCTTCATTGATAAATTTCGTATAAAGCCTAATGAAAGCAGCTTTGACACAGTAAAGCTCTTGTACTCAGAGGTTTCCTTCTCAAGCTTAATCTTTACCTTAAGGAAGCTTCTTCCATCATCATATGTACCCTTATCCAATACTGTTGTCTCTATTTTTTCATTAAAGAATGCTGCACTTCCCTCTATCAAACCTAGAAAATAGTCATACATCTTTCTTTTAGATTCATACAAAAGCTCAATCTCCTTATTACCGGTTTCCGTGGCAATTATACGAGGCGGCTTTGCACCCTTTATCATCTTGGTAAGCTGTGCATGTACATCATCCATCATCATAAGGAAGCCCTTAAGACTGAATCTCTCAAAATAGGACGGAAACCATTTACTAAAGGTTTCAATATTTCTTTTTCCAACCTCTCTCCAAATCTCTCCGTAATCTTTATTTAAAGCTTGGGAAATATAAGTAAAAATTTCCTTAACCTCATCGTCTGGAATATCTTCAAGGGGAGTAATAACACGAGAAATCTCCCATCCAACTTTACTCAGTGCAGAGTCAACAACTTCATCTCCAAATATCTCACGTAGTGTATTCACCCAGGTGGAAACCACAGTACCTTTCATTGAAATCCTCCTTTAAATAAAATAGTATCCTTGCAATTACCTAATAATATTAAACCTAACATTAAGCATTTTTTTATTGTCCAAGAACTTAGCTAAAATAGAGGAAAATTAAAACTATTACCAGTTAAATCTTCATAGGTCTTTAACAGCCAACCAGCCTAAAATCCTTATCAGGAAGACCCTAATACTTGCAACTTGGAACTTGGAACTAAAATCCCTCTTTCCTCTATTCATGTTAAATTCAACCAATTTTATTATATCACTATTTTACAACAATCTTCAAATATATAAGGGTGTTAATTGACTATAAATGTCAGGAAAATTATAGATGTGAATATTATAAACTTAACTATTTTGGCGATTTAATATAGCGTTAAAGGGGAGATGTCCCAAGGTGGCATCCCCATCTAATTTCTGACTATACAACTGGTATTTTTTGTTTTGTCTCCTCTTTTAATATAATCTATCTTAGATTGTTTACCGTCGATTTCTAAATTGCTGAACTTGATGGGAAGACCTATAGCTAAAAAAATATTTGGATGATCCTGTAGGTGAAAATGAAGATGTGGCTCAGTTGAGTATCCAGAATTTCCACATTTGCCAATGAATTGATGCTTTTTTACATGCTCTCCTTTTTTGACAGTAATACTATTTGGAATAAAGTGGGCCATAAAGGAATATTCTTTTTCTGCATGCTTTATAACAATATAATTACCACGGGCATCCCTCGCTAGAAAATCTATTCTCATGGTTCCGGGCTTTTTGGCATCACGGATATTTGTCTTTACATCCACCACAACACCATCTGCCGGTGCAACTATGGATTCACCATAACAATAATAATCCCATAAGCTATTTCCACTGTTTTTATGGGAGGACTTATTTGAATCTATCTTTACAAAATCATAGGCATATCTTTGATTCTCCATATCCCATGAATGGGAATGCTCTTTTTCTATACCACCATTAAAAACTATCCATTCACCTGTGAAGGGCAGACAATAATCTACTTTTTGTTTAAAATCAGCAGCTACAAAATTTATTTTGTTTTTCCTAACCTTTGTCTTAAAATCTCCAGTTAATGCAAGTATAGCTGTATAGAGCTGAAAGGGGTTAAAAAAGCACAGAACATACTGGGATAAAAAATATATAATAATACTTCTACGAGGATGTCTTCTATAGGGACCGGGAGCTAAGACAAACTCATCATGGGACGTAGCCTTGACCTTTTTATCGCCACTAAGAAAATGAGGAGCAAAAAGGTTAATAAAAAAAATGGCATTGGCTAAAAGAGTTGGAATTAATATAAGAGGTCTAAGCAGATATGAGCTTACTGCAAAAAAATCATGCATAATAAAGCTGATTGTATATACAAACCCCAAAACAGCAATAATCTTAGTCCAGATATTGCTTCTTTTAAGATATGGAATGAAGAGTAAAGGAATAATAAATATCCTGTAAATAATATTTTTAAAGAATTTAAGAGGTGGAATAAAACTATTCAAAAATATGAGCAATCCAATTAAAACCACAAGGAGCCATAGAATATCTGCTAGACTCTTTTTTTTCATACTATACCATCTCCTTTAAGTATATGGGCTGGAATAAAACACTTATTAGTTTTTATCCTGGCTCAGCATTCAAATAATCTATATTAAAATATTTTTTTATTTATCTGTAGTATAGCATTTTATAATGGATAAAAGTGGAATATTTTTAAAAAAATATCTTGTAATTCTTATTAAGATTTTGAAGGAGTAAATTTTAGGAATTATATAAGGAGGCAAATTAATCTATAAAAATATGGGTATTACACCTATAGACGAAATAGAGACGATGATGGATTATAATTAAAAATGAGTAAATTGTGTAATGTAAGCCGATTATCTATAGGTTGTAATTACGCAAATTTTTCATATATAATTAAAAGTGTCAAATTTAAATTAATATTTTAATTTCCATAAAAACTTCCAAGGAGGAAAGAAGATGAAAACAGATGTTCAAATTGCTCAAGAGGCTAAAATGCTTCCAATAGTTGAAGTAGGTAAAAAGCTTGGATTAAGGGAAGATGATTTAGAGCTTTATGGTAAGTACAAAGCAAAAATATCCTTAGACGTTTTTGATAAGCTAAAGGAAAAAGAAGACGGAAAGCTTGTGCTTGTGACTGCAATTAATCCCACTCCTGCAGGAGAAGGGAAAACAACTACAAATGTTGGACTTAGTATGGGATTAAATAAAATAGGAAAGAGCACAATAACTGCCTTAAGAGAGCCTTCACTTGGACCTTGCTTTGGAGTTAAAGGAGGAGCAGCCGGGGGAGGATATGCACAAGTAGTACCAATGGATGACATTAATCTTCATTTCACAGGAGATATCCACGCTATAACTACAGCAAATAACCTTTTAGCAGCCCTGATAGATAACCACCTTCATCAAGGAAATAAACTGAATATAGACCCAAGAAGAATAACTTGGAAAAGAGCACTGGATATGAATGACAGAGCACTGAGAAGTATTGTTATAGGACTTGGTGCGAGGGGAAATGGAGTACCTAGAGAAGATGGATTTGACATTACAGTTGCCTCAGAGATAATGGCTATACTTTGCCTTGCAACTGATATGGAAGACCTTAAAATGAGACTTTCAAAAATGATAATCGGATATACATACGAAAATCAGCCCGTTACAGCCGGGCAGTTAGATGCTACAGGCTCACTTGCATTACTTCTTAAGGATGCAATCAAACCAAACCTTGTACAGACCCTTGAAAATACCCCTGCTATAATTCATGGAGGCCCCTTTGCCAACATAGCTCATGGCTGTAACTCCGTTATGGCTACTAAGCTTGGACTAAAGATGGCAGACTACGTAGTAACAGAAGCAGGCTTCGGTGCCGATCTGGGTGCAGAAAAGTTCTTTAACATCAAATGCAGATACGCTGGACTAAAGCCTGATGCAGTGGTTGTTGTGGCAACAGTAAGGGCACTGAAAAATCATGGTGGAGTTCCTAAAACTGAGCTTGGAGAAGAAAATCTTAATGCCCTAACAGAAGGCTTTGGAAACCTTGAAAAGCATATAGAAAATGTTAAGAAATTTAATGTACCTGTTGTTGTTGCATTAAATAGATTCCCTACAGATACAGAAAAAGAGCTTGAACTATTAGAGGAAAGATGTAAGAAATTAGGTGCAAACGTTGTTCTATCTGAAGTTTGGGCTAAGGGCGGCGAAGGTGGAGCTGAGCTTGCTAAAAAGGTTGTTGAGCTGGTTGAAGGCGCAAGTGCAGACTTCACTCCTTTATACGAGCTAGAAATGCCAATCAAGGAGAAGATAGAAACCATAGCTAAAGAAATATATGGAGCCGATGGAGTAGATTTTACCACAAAGGCATTAAAGGAAATTGAAAAGTATGAGAGGATAGGACTTGGAGAATTACCTGTTTGTATGGCTAAAACCCAGTACTCATTATCTGATAATCCAAAGCTTTTAGCTAGACCCTCAGGCTTTAAGATAACAGTTAAGGGAGTTAGAGCATCGGCAGGGGCAGGATTCCTTGTAGTTCTTACAGGAGATATAATGACTATGCCGGGATTACCAAAGGTACCCGCTGCAAACAAAATGGATATCCTATCCGATGGAGAAATAGTAGGCTTATTCTAAATAAATTTTCATAAAGAACAGGTGATTGTCTTATAATGACAATTGCCTGTTTTTTAGTGAAAATAAAAAAGTGTAATAAAAATCTAAATAGTAATAATTATGGGATAATAATCATATGAATTATTATAAAATTAGTAAAAAAACATTGACAATTTACTAAAAGTTTACTAAAATTTATATTACAAGGAAGCAAACGCTTTCCAATGGATTGTGTATATAGATGTGTGACCGAGAAGCTTTACTTTCAATGTTTCTGCTGTTAGCTATTAGCCAAATTAAGCATTTTATTTTTGCTTAAGAAATATTTCAAAAAAGGTTAAGTTTCAGGGTCACACATCTATAAAGATAAAGGCTTTTAAACCTTGATTAATTTTTCAAAGAAAACAATGAATGCTTCTACATTTTTTCTTTGAAAAATATTAAATTAACTCGTTGAGCTAGTAAAGCATTAATTTTAGTTTATCAATACTTAAGGGGGTTTTGATATTTCATTTGAGTGATTTTTATGAATCTGTTTT
>JANQEZ010000203.1 GCA_028278115.1 Clostridia bacterium | reverse complement strand
TATTCATTTAATAATATTTTATTGGGAGTAGGAATAGCAGCATTATCATTTTTTTTAAAAAAATGAATAAATTGTAATCCTGTATATTGATTTTAAAAGTATATATGCGGGACTAATATATATAGGAAAAGCCAGCTAATTTAGAGAATACAAACTGTATCAAGTCTGTTGAATTATTGACACCGCATAACCTTAAAAAGCCAATCCTATGTACACATAACCTTAGATGGAATATTGAAGCGATTTCCTATCTATAAATAATCAGTCCTAAGACCCCCGAAATAGCAATAGCTAAAATAGGATGTACTTTGATTCTATTTACAATGATGAAGATAAAAAGAGCAATTAAAAGACTGTATATATCAAATATTGCCCTTGTGCCAACGGAATATGCAGAGGCTAAAATTAATCCTATCAGGGCAGGTCTGAGTCCAGTAAATATTGACTCTACAATCTTAGAATTTTTAAATCTAGAAACAAATTTGGATATGATTAATATTAATATCACCGGTACTGTTACAACCCCTATAGTGCTAACAATCGAACCCAGAACACCTCCGATTTTATAGCCTACAAAGGTAGCACTGTTTATAGCTATTGGACCCGGTGTCATTTGAGAGGTCGCTATAATATCAATAAAAGAATTAGGGTCTATCCAATTATTATTAAGTACTATTTCCTTCTCAATTAATGGAAGCATAGCATAACCTCCTCCGAAGCTGAAAGCACCAATCTTTAAGAAGGTATAGTAAAGTTTTAAATAAATCATTTTATACTTCCTTTCTATAGCCCTTAGCTATACCTACAGCAGCCGATAAAACAACAATCACAAAGGGATTTATATTGAAAAAGGCAATAGCTGAAAAACTAAAGAGTATAATCACCATATTAAAAAAACTAAGCTTTATCAACCTGATTCCAGCAGTAAAAATTAATGCCACCACAGATGCCCGTACCCCTGTAAAAATTGGAGCAACAAAGGAATAAGACTGAATAGCAGTAAAGGAAGCAGCTATTACTAAAATAATGAAAAAAGAGGGAAGTATGACCCCAAGCCCTGCCATTAAAGCTCCAAGCCTTCCTGCAATCCTATACCCAATAAATACCGCATTATTTACAGCCAGCGCACCGGGGATAGATTGACAAATAGATAAGCAGTCCAAAAATTCATCGGCTTCAAGCCAAGCATTCGAGTCTACAATTTCCTGCCTAATCAATGGAATCATAGCATAGCCGCCGCCAAAGGAAAAGAATCCAATCTTAAAGAAAATAATAAATAGCTTTAATATGTTTTTTTTCATCTAATGTATCCCCCTATATAGATGTTTGACCACAAAGCTTCTAGATTTTTTCTGTGAAATATATTTAACCTTGAACTTGTTTCTCTTTAGGTATATTTTTGAAATCCCATTAATATGTTATCACATGAAAACTTATTTATACAAATCTAAATTGCATATTGAGAGTCTCAATTAAAAATATATCTTTAGATTTTTTACATAAAACATGTTGACAAAGGAGGATTTATATATTATCCTTAATATTGTAATGATTACCTATTTGTAATCATTACAATATTAAGGATAAAGAGTATCTTATAAAGCTTGAGGGAGAAGAAAGTTAGCCTTTAGAGTAAATCAGATATTTCTTAAATTCTTATAAAGTGAGAAGATTGCATAATACATACTATATGGATATACACTTTTATAATTTAATATTTCCAAAGAAAAAAATGTAGAAGCATTCATTGTTTTCTTTGAAAGATTAATTAAAGGTTTAAAAGCGTTTATCTTTAAACATTTTAAAAATTCGGTTATGCAATTAACTCAACAAATAAAATATATAGATAATGGAGGAATTTAATAATGAAGAAATTTGTATGTATAGTTTGTGGTTATGTTCATGAAGGAGAAAGTGCTCCAGAAAAATGTCCAACGTGTGCAGTAGGAGCAGATAAATTTAAGGAGCAGGTAGCTACAGAGGAATTATCTTGGGCTGATGAACATAAAATAGGTATAGCAAAGGATGTAGAACCTGAAATAGTAGAGGGATTAAAGGCTAACTTTATAGGGGAATGTACAGAGGTAGGAATGTATTTAGCCATGAGTAGACAAGCGGATAGAGAAGGTTATCCAGAAGTAGCTGAAGCATATAGAAGAATTGCCTTTGAAGAAGCAGATCATGCCGCTAAATTTGCAGAGCTCCTTGGAGAAGTTGTTGCAGCAGATACAAAAACGAATTTAAAGATGAGAGTAGATGCCGAGTATGGTGCCTGTCAAGGGAAAAAAGACCTTGCAACAAAAGCAAAGCAATTAAACTATGATGCTATCCATGATACCGTACATGAAATGTGTAAAGATGAAGCCCGTCACGGAGCTGCATTCGCAGGACTATTAAAAAGATATTTTGGATAATAAATAATAAAAGCACTATCAAAAATTATTGAAATTTAATAATATTGATAGTGCTTATTCATATTTAGATTGTTTTTAAAATATCTAATTTAGGAATGGATTCATGCATTATAAGCGGTGTAGGAAAAACTGCTTTAATAGAAAGCTTGCCATTCGATATTATGGAGGTAACTAGTAACTATATAGCTACCATATACTATCAAAAGGGGCTGTCATCAAAGATTTGATCGCTAAATAAGCTAAGGAATTTGTAAAACTCCACTATACTGCCCTCTACCTTTAAATCTCCCTTTGCTAAGGCAATGCTGGGTCTTATAAGCTCACCTATTATTCCCTTCCATATAAGTGAAGTGCAGGCTACAGTAAATGTAACTTCATCCAATACATATGGTTCTACTATTGCTACACCCCTGCGTATATTCACTGAATAAATTTCATCAATATCAGTAAAATTAAACCTTGCAGCCATATAAAGCTTTAAGCTTTTTTCAGACTTTA
The DNA here is from genome assembly GCA_028278115.1 of Clostridia bacterium. Classification (GTDB taxonomy): domain Bacteria; phylum Bacillota; class Clostridia; order Peptostreptococcales; family Caminicellaceae; genus JANQEZ01. The sequence continues at coordinate 4,233 of JANQEZ010000203.1, read as the reverse complement.
GATTTATGGCCATTAACTTTAAAATTGTCATTATTTCTAGGCTTAGGAAAATTGATTCATAGCCCTTAAGGGGTGGTATAGTAAGTGTACCTGCCGCCTCCAAGGCTTGGGTCAAATAATAATTCCTTGCTGGTGCATTTCCTTGATTTAGACCAAGGGTCCAAAGAGCCCTAGACTTCATATCCCTTGCTTCCTTTTTATAATTAGGAAGGAGAAGCAATTGGTCCGTAAGCTCAAGCACCCATTGATAATCGCCCTTGGCAAGGGCCTCCTCTGCCTTTGAAAAAAGGGCTTTTTCTCCACCAGCAAGCTGAGCAAAACGATTTGCCCTTTCTTCTAGGGAGAGGGGAAATAGATTAGTTGCATTACCATTAAACCAGCCAAGGTATCCATAGAAAATACTTCTTATGGACCATTTTACATTTCCATAAAACTCCTTTAAATAGGGATTATTGGATAAATGAGAAGGAAGCTTTACAGCTTCTACAAGCTCCTCGGGGGTAAGGCCCTTATTCATTCCCCTTAAGGTTTGGTCGTGTAAATACTGTATAGCATCTCTATAATCCGAAAGCACTCTATCAATTTTTTCCGCACCGACAATTGGCCTTGTATGGCAGGGTATTAAATACTCTGAACCAAGTCTTCTAAGCAGCTCAACGCTTGATGCCCAAGTTTCTGGATTTCTAAACTTTGTGCCCCGGATTGAATAAAGATTCGGAAAGGATTTGTAGTAAGTATCCGCACAAATAAGTACCCTTTTATCCGGAAGCCAAACTGCTATTTCACCATTGGTTTCTCCCGGTGTAGAGATGAGCTCCATATTTAAGCCTGCAATTGTAATTTTAAAAGTGTCATCTGAAAAGGTTTTATTAGGAGGTAAATAGGCCACTTGGGTATCGTTATTTAAATATAGAAATGGACCGATTCCATCGTTGATATATGGAGGTGTTGTAAGAAAAGAGCCGTACATAGCCATTGATCTCTCATGGATTGCCTTTGAAACCATTGAAACCCTGTTAAGCTCCTTGACGGTTTCCTCATTAGTATATATATCCACCTCATTACCCCTTGCAAAGACCCCGGCACCTCCGATATGGTCGCTATGATAGTGGGTATAGATAATCGCCTTTATAGGCTTAGAAGTAATTTTGTCGAAGGCATTTTTCACAGGAGTAGCTGCCTCTACACTTTCTAAAGTATCAACGATAACGATACCATCTTCACCCACCAATAATATAGAGTTAGCAAGACCATAGCCAATTGCAACATAGACCCCATCGGTTACATTTATGATTTCCCTCCTAAATTCAGCAGAATGGTTTGATAGCTTCATAGGGGTGATGGAGGAACTATGTGTACTAGGTGATAAATAACTCATTGCATAACCTCCAATCCGTAGTCATGATGAAATCAATTTCATAAAAATTAATCTTTTAGTGGGATAAAACTATATGCAGTCTAAAGCAAAAATACTCAATAAACCTTGTGATAGAAAACCTGTAACTTAAAGATGGTAGTTATAATTAATATATGAAGATAAATTTAAAATGTGCATATATAGAGATTCCAGTCAAAAGTTTAATTTGGATTCTCTATAATAGAAAACAACCTATTTTTTGTATATAATTAAACTTGGATATACATAAGATCGAACCATATTTTGATATTGGGAGATGATGTACTTGAAAATTCTAATTACCGGCTTTACACCCTTTGGAGGAGAAAAGATAAATCCTTCATATGAAGCAGTTAAAAATCTTGATAATGAGATATTGGGTGAAAAAATCGTTAAAATGGAGATACCCACAGTATTTAGACAGTCTATAAAGGTTTTAGAAAAGGCAATTGATAATGAAAGACCAGATGTAGTCTTATGTATAGGTCAGGCTGGCGGAAGATTTGAAATTGGAGTTGAAAGGATTGCTATAAACCTAGATGATGCAAGAATTGAAGATAATGAAGGTAATCAGCCTATAGATGAAACCATATATACAGATGGAGAAAATGCATACTTTGCTAACCTCCCAATAAAGGCTATGGTAAAGAAAATGAGAGATAATAATATACCTGCATCGGTATCAAACACAGCCGGAACCTTTGTTTGCAACCATATAATGTATGGGCTTTTATATCTAATAGATAAGAAATATCCCCATATCAGAGGAGGATTCATTCACGTTCCATTTATTACAGAGCAAATTATGAATAAAAGAAATACTTCATCTATGACAAAAGATCAAATAATAAAGGGGCTTACCTATTCAATAGAAGCAATCATAGAAAATAAGTTGGATATAAAGATGGTTGGAGGAGAAATTTGTTAAAATAGAGCTTCTCTAAATGAGATAAGAGTAGTAAAACGGAATATATGTAAGAAAAAAGGTACAAGCTATAAAGTTTCTATGGAAATTTAAGGCTATTCCTAAAAAAAATCAAGATTATCTTTAAATTTGTCGAATAATATGATATTATGTCTTAGTGTTAGTAATACTTTATATTATTAGAGGAGGACATTATGAGTAATAATCAAGCACAAAATGTATCGGTTTCATGTGCAGACCCGTCGGCTTTAGGTCTACTCGGCCTTGCAATTGTAACCCTCGTAGCATCATCACAGAAGCTTAACATAACAGACGGAGTATCCTTGGCAGTTCCCTGGGCTATATTTTTAGGAGCCTTTGCACAATTATTTGCATGTATTAGTGATTCTAAAAAAGGCAATACATTTGGAACTACAGCCTTTGGAGCATATGCATTTTTCTGGTTCGGAGTAGCAGCTTCTTGGCTTGTATCATTAGGTGTATTTGGAGAAAAAATGGCAGCGGCAGCAGACATTAGACAGCTTGGATTTGCCTTTCTTGGATATTTTATTTTCTCAGTTTATATGACAATTGGTGCTATGGAAACCCATAAAGTACTATTTAGCATTTTTGTTCTAATTGATATATTATTAATTAGCTTAGCCCTTAGTTCATTTGGCATTATGCAAGAGCTTACCCACACTGTTGCTGCATATTCAGAGCTGCTTATTTCTATGACTGCATTCTATGGCTCTGCTGCAGCTGTATTAAATACTCACTTTGGAAGAACGTTTTTACCAGTTGGAAAGCCCTTTGGGATATTCAAAAAGTAATCAATAGATTTATCAAGAAAGTCACCCCTTAAAATAGATGGAGATAATCTATTTTAAGGGTATTTTATTTTAAGAAATTGCATAGCTGAAATATACTTTTTTGGATAAAATAATATAAAATAACTTATAAAAACTATAAACTAGGTGGTATAAATGGACATTAAAATACTATTTGAGGATAAACATATTATAGTAGCTGAGAAGCCTCCAAAGATTCCATCACAAAGCGATAAAACAGGGGACTTCGATATGTTAAGTACATTAAGGAATCATATAAAGAATAATCATCCATCTGCTCTTAATCCTTATATCGGACTTATACATAGACTAGACAGGCCCGTGGGAGGTATAATGGTATTTGCAAAAACCAAGGAGGCCAATGCCAGATTATCGGAAGAGATAAGGAGCAAGAGGCTCAAAAAGGAATATCATGCAGTGGTATGCGGCAAGCCAGACAATCATAAGCAGGAGCTCAGGAATTACCTTTTAAAGCTTAGAAAGGTTAATATGTCAAAGGTCGTTACTGAAGAAACAAAGAACTCAAAGGAAGCAATATTAGAATACAAAGTACTTGATAGTATAGATACTGAAGAATATGGAGTACTGAGCCTTGTGAAAATAAGATTAAAAACTGGAAGACATCATCAAATAAGAGTGCAATTTTCAAATATTGACCTTCCATTATGGGGAGATAATAAATACAATAAAACCTTTGTAAAGAAAAAGAAATGGACACAAATTGCCCTATGGGCAACGACTTTAACCTTTAATCATCCTAAGGATAAAAAATCCTATACCTTTGAAACAAAACCAAATCAAGAATTCCCATTTGCATTATTCAATATATAAGCTGTAGATATAGCAAGCCAATAAATCAATAAAGGCTTGCTATAATTATTTGTTCTCTAAGATAGTTACATACAGCTTGGCTTTTATAAAAAAAATAGGTAAAATAATTAATAGATATATAGAATGTACTTATAAACCTACATTTTGATTTTTTGAATAGCCAATGCTTTAGGGATATTCAAGGAATCAAAATGCAAAAGATTTATAGGTATTTTAGGTAAAACTACAACTTATACACACCCCAAAATGCC
>JANQEZ010000156.1 GCA_028278115.1 Clostridia bacterium | reverse complement strand
AACATTTGCCTCTAATCCCATGGCAGTCCCACCTACTCTTTTAATATCATCAGCAGCTTTTTCTGCACCCTTTTTACTGAGGTCCAATATAGCTACTTTTGCTCCACACTGGGCTAAAGCCATTGCCATCTCACTTCCTAAAACACCTGCGCCACCTGTAACAACTGCAGTGCTGTCTGATAAGTCTATTGTAAAAGGTAATGTCATCCCTAATAACCCCTTTCTTATATCTATCTAGCTTTTAAAGTCTCCCATATACCGTTTATATAAGCTGCTCCTAAAGCTCTATCATACAAACCATAACCGGGCTTACCCTTTTCACCCCAAATCATTCTACCGTGGTCTGGTCGAATATAGCCTTTAAACCCATTGTCATTATAGGCTTTAAGGATTTTGACCATATCCAGAGAACCGTCTTTAGATAGATGGGAAGCCTCCTCAAAGCTGCCCTCTCCAACAATTTTCACATTTCTTAAATGGGCAAAATGTATTCTTCCAATTGAAGCAAACTTCTCAACCAATGCCGGCACATCATTTTCTTTAGCTACTCCTAAGGAGCCCGAGCATAGGGTCAATCCATTATAGGGACTATCAACCAGTTTACAAAGCCTATCTAGTGCTGCTTCATCTGTAATAATTCGAGGTAATCCAAAAATAGACCACGGAGGATCATCTGGATGAATTGCCATTTTAACATTACTTTCCTCTGCAGCTGGAATTATTTCCTTTAGGAAATATTCAAGGTTCATCCATAGGTCTTCTTCAGTAATCTTTGAATAGAGATTAAATAAATCTTCAATATCTTCCCTGCTGTATGAGGTATCCCAGCCCGGCAAATCCAATTCTCCCTTTAAGGGATTCATTTTATCCACATGCTCTTTATAATACACTAAGGCTTTAGAGCCATCTGATAATTCATGGTCTAGCTTGGACCTAGTCCAGTCAAAAACCGGCATGAAATTATAGCATATAACTTCAATGCCCTCTGCCCCAAGATTCCTTATTGTCTCCTTGTAATTTTTGATAAGCTTATCACGAGTTGGTAATCCCAGCTTAATATCCTCATGGACTGGCACAGACTCAATAACCTTAAGCTCCAGTCCATGCTTATTAATCATTTCCTTTAAGTCCCTTATTTCTTCACTAGGCCATACACTCCCTACAGGAATATGGTATATAGCTGAGACAACCCCTGTCATTCCCGGTATTTGCCTAATTTTATCCAGTGTTACAGGATCATCAATCCCATACCATCTAAATGTCATCTTCATTAGCATCACCTCTATTTATCCACTTCAATACCAAAATAACCATAGGCATTATTATAGCAAATGTCTTCAACAATACCTCCAAGCAATTCCATATCCCTTGGAAATTCTCCACTTTCTACCCATGTTCCAATTAAATTACATAAAATCCTTCTAAAATATTCATGTCTTGTAAAGGATAAAAAACTGCGTGAATCCGTCAACATACCGACAAAGCGGCTTAATAAACCTAGATTTGCTAATGCCTTCATTTGCTCGGTCATGCCATCCCTTTGATCATTAAACCACCAACCGGAACCAAATTGAATTTTCCCCGGTATATCGCCACTTTGGAAGCATCCAATAATGCTTCCTATAACATAGTTATCCCTTGGATTTAAGCAATATATGATAGTCTTAGGTAAATTATCATTTTTATCTAGCTCGTTTAGACTTTTAGATAGAGCATCTGCAAAGGTATAGTCCCCTATTGCATCAAATCCCGAATCAGGGCCTAACAGCTTCATCATACCTTCATTGTTATTTCTTATTGTGCCAATATGGAGCTGCATCGTCCAATTTAACTGACGGTACTGTTTTCCAAGCTCAAGAAATACTGCTGTTTTATATTGCATAATTTCATTTTGGGATAAAGTCTCCTCCCTTAAAGCCTTAATAAAGCTCTGCTCCACATCACTAATTCTGCCTTTATTAAAAACGATAGGTTCTAGGGCGTGGTCTGAAAGTCTACATCCTATTTGATGAAAATAATCTATTCTTTCCTTAAGTGCCTTGACTAAATCATTATAGCTATTAATTTTATAACCTACTGCCTCACTTAGTTTATTAATCCAGTCCCTAAAGCCTTCTTTTTCAATTCCTAAAGCTTTATCGGGTCTAAAGGTAGGTAAAACCACAATATTAAAGGTGTCATCAGCTTTGATATCCCTATGATATTTTAAATCATCAACGGGATCATCGGTGGTACATAAAACCTTTACATTGAAAGCTTCAATCAAGCTTCTAGCTGTGAAGGACTTATCCTTAAGCTTTGTATTACAAGCATCCCATATTTTATCTGCTGTCTTTTCATTTAATAAATCATCAATACCAAAGTATCTTCTAAGCTCTAGGTGTGTCCAATGGTATAGTGGATTTCCAATACAATAGGGTATGGTCTGTGCCCACTTCATGAATTTATCTTTATCATTTTTACTCCCAGTAATGTAGTCTTCTGATATACCATTTGAACGCATTGCCCTCCACTTATAATGATCATGTCCAAGCCATACCTCTGTAATATTTTCAAACTCCTTATTCTCAGCTATTTCCTTAGCACTTAAATGGTTATGATAATCAAATATAGGCATTTTCTTAGCATGGTCATGGTAAAGCACTATGGCTGTTTCATTATCTAGTAGAAAGTTTTCATCCATAAAAGCCTTCATAATGTCCCTCCTCTTAACTAAAAGCATTTTTGAAGTCGATATATAAGCCTTTAAATCAACCCTATGTTAACGTGTGCATAAATTTGAAAAAATTAGCTCCAATCAGCCAATTTTATAAACAGAATTTCTTTCTATAAGCTCAGATTCCAATGAAATATGCTTAGGATTACTGGACTTATTTTTAATACAGTCGATTAGCATATTTGCTGCTTTTTTAGACATACTGTGTATTGATCTTCTTACTGTAGTCAATTCCGGTGTAACATATTTGCATATTTCACTATCATCAAAGCCTACAATGGAAAAATCTTTAGGAAGCTCAAAGCCTTCTTTATAAAGGGCTTTCATTGCACCAACAGCCATTTCATCATTTGAACAAAATATTGCTGTTGGCTTAGTTTTTTCTAAGATTTTCTTAATGCCATTGTAACCACTTTCAATATCAAATTGTCCATCTGTAATCAAATCTTTATTTGAAGGTATATTGTATTCCATAAGAGCCTTTAAATAACCATTTTCACGCCTTAAAGTATTAAGAAATCCCTCTTTACCCTTGATAAAGCCTATTTTTTTATGACCATTTTGAATTAGATATTCTGTAGCCCTATATGCACCATCTTCATCATTAAAATATATACAGGTGACATCTTTTACATCAATCTTTCTATTCATGACTATTAGTGGAATTCCACTATCATTAACATGTTTTATAAATTCATCATCTTCACTACTCTGGGATGCAATAAGTATACCGTCGAAGTGTTTTTTATTAACAAGACCAAAGTCCCTATTAAAATCTACTATACCTTTTATTACAAGGTTATATTCATTTTTGATAACTTCATTAACACCGCTAAGTGAAGAACGGAGAAAGGATGATGATGTACCAGTTTCTATTGTTGTATAAAACAATCCAATATTATAAGATTTATCAAGCTTCAAGCCCTTTGCACTAATATTGGGTATATAATTATGCTCCTTAGCAATTTTCTTAATCCTCTGCTTTGTATGGTCACTAATTAAGGGGCTATCATTAAGTGCTCTAGACACAGTTGTATGAGATACATTGGCTATCTTTGCTATATCTTTAATTGTTATACTCATTATTAGACTCCTAACTATTAGCTATATCTTTAATCAAGCTATACATTCATTTTAGCACAATTAACATACCTGTGCACCTATATAAAACCCCATCAAAGCAGACCATATACTTATGATATTTTTGTCTATAGATGTGTGACCCATAAGTTTTACATTCAATGTTTTGCTGTGAGCTGTCAGCCATTAGCTATTAGCCAAATAGACATTGTGGTTTTGGCTTAAAAAATATCTCTAAGAAAGGTTAAGTTTTAGGGTCACACATCTATATAGATATACTTATACCTTTATCCTAACCCCTTATCTAGCAAGCCATCCGCCATCAACTGCTATGGTATATCCATTTACATAATTAGATGCATCAGAGGCTAAAAACACAATCGGTCCCTCAAGGTCTTGAGGTAAGCCCCATCTACCGGCTGGAATCCTGTCTAGGATTTCTTTGTTACGCTTTTCGTCGGCCCTAAGTGCCTTTGTATTATTTGTAGCCATGTATCCTGGTGCAATACCGTTGACGTTTATGTTATGCTTAGCCCATTCACATGCCAAAAGGCGAGTCAAGCCCATAATACCGCTTTTGCTTGAAGTATATGAAGGTACTCTTATCCCCCCTTGGAAGGATAGCATTGATGCTATATTAATGATTTTTCCACCGCTTTCCTGCTTAATAAATTGCTTTGCGACAGCCTGAGATAAGAAGAAGACCGTTTTCAAGTTTATATTCATTACATCGTCCCAGTCTTTTTCAGTAAAATTAATGGAATCTTCCCTTCTAATTATTCCTGCATTATTTACCAAAATATCTACTTTCCCAAATCTTTTAACCGTCTTCTCAACAATATCATTTACTGGATCAATAGTAAGTAGATTAGCTGCTATTGCTAAAAATTCTTTGCCATATGATTCTACCTTTTCTTTAGTTTCAACCATTTCACCCGAGGCAACTCCAACCACATTTGCACCTGCTTGTGCCAATGCTAAGGCCATACCTTGGCCGAGCCCAGTGCTGGCACCTGTTACAATAGCAACTTTGCCCTCAAGATTAAATCCATCTAGCACCATAATCTCACTCCTAGTCTTTATTTATTTTAAATCCTTCATTTCCACAAAGTCCATATCTGTAAAGGTTTGGTTTTCTCCAACCATTCCCCAAATAAATGTATAATTGCTAGTGCCTACACCAGAATGGATAGACCAGCTTGGAGAAATGACCCCTTGTTCATTGCCTACTACTAAATGTCTAGTTTCAGATGGTTCACCTATAAAATGCATTACCCTTGTATCCTCTTCCATATCAAAGTAGAAATATACTTCCATTCTCCTGTCATGGGTATGACAAGGCATTGTATTCCACATATTATTTGGCTCCAAAATCGTCATTCCCATAAGTAGCTGGCAGCTCTCACATACGTTTGGATGAACATACTGATAAATCGTTCTCTTATTAGAATTCTTAATATCCCCTAAGTGTACAGGGCTTGCCTTACTTATTTCTATCTTCACTGTTTCATATGCTACATGGGCGGGGGCACTATTTATGTAAAACTTAGCTGGCTTTGAAGCATCTACACTTTTAAATGCCACTTCCTTTGTTCCCTTGCCTACATAAAGTCCATCTCTCGGCTCTAGCACATACTCTTTACCATCGAGAACTACAATACCCTTACCGCCAATATTAATTAATCCCAATTCTCTTCTTTCTAGAAAATAGTCAGCACCTATTTCCTTTCCAGCCTCTAATATTAATTCCTCATTTACAGGCATTGCACCACCGGCTATGATTCTGTCAACATGACTATAGGTCAGTGCTATCTCATCCTTTACAAATACCTCTTCGATTAAAAAGTTTTCCCTTAATTCAGTTGTAGTATATTTCTTTGCATCACTTGGATGAACTGCATATCTAATTTCCATCTTAAATTCCTCCTTATATTCTAAAATCATCTTTGCACACGTGTTCATTTGTGTTAATATGTAATTAAGTATAAACTAAATACCTGAAAAAATCAAATAGTATTTAAATACTTGAAAAACCTTTTTAATCCTTTATGCACACGTAATCTTAGTGCCCACATTAACCCTATTATCTATCAAGAAAGGATATGATATATGATGAAATCTATTAATGAAGCATATTCACATTTAGCCCAAAAAAATTACCCTATAAAAATCCTTCAATTTGGAGAAGGTAATTTTCTAAGGGGCTTTGTTGACTGGATGATTAACGAGTTGAATAAGGAGTCTGATTTTAACGCTGGAGTAGCTGTCGTTCAACCTATAGCATCGGGTTTAATACATGTGTTAAGTAAACAAGAGGGTCTTTATACCCTTTCAATGAATGGCCTTGTAAATGGTATACCTGAGAGCAGACATAGTATTATCAATTGCATTCAAAAATGTGTTAATCCCTATGAGGATTACGATGATTACCTTAAGCTAGCACAAGAACCAGAGCTTCGTTTTATTGTTTCTAATACGACGGAGGCAGGTATTGCCTTTGATGAAAATGACAATTTATCCTCCAGACCACAAAACAGCTTTCCCGGAAAGCTGACTGCATTCCTATATAAAAGATTTAAAATCTTTAAGGGTGCTGCTGATAAGGGACTAATTATTTTACCCTGTGAGCTTATTGATAGAAATGGTGAAAAGTTAAAGGAAATTATCAAGCAATATATTTCCCTTTGGAGGCTAGAAGATAGCTTTTCTAAGTGGATAGATGAACATATTATTTTTACCAATACACTAGTTGATAGAATTGTTACAGGTTTTCCAAAGGATAGAATCAATGATTCATTAGACCAGCTAGGCTATAATGACCAATTACTCGTTGAAAGTGAAATATTCCACCTATGGGTTATTGAAGGCCCTAGATGGCTTGAAAATGAGTTCCCTGCCCATAAGATTAATCTTAATGTCTTGTTTGTTGATGATTTATCCCAGTACAGGACAAGAAAAGTGCGTTTGCTAAATGGTTCTCATACTTCAATGGTTCCTGTAAGCTATTTATACGGCTTAGATACCGTTAGAGAAACGATTGACCATGAGATATTAGGCAGATTTGTTAAGGAAGCCCTTTATGAGGAAATTATGCCTACCCTTACTTTAACTAGAGAAGAGCTTGAAGGCTATACCTATGATGTTTTAGAACGCTTCAAAAATCCCTTTATAAATCACTATTTAATAAACATTTCCCTTAATTCCATGTCAAAGTTTAAGACAAGGGTGCTGCCTTCTATTATTAGCTATACTAGGGCCTTTGGCAGACTTCCAAAAAAGCTTGTTTTCTCATTGGCTTCTCTTATATATTTTTATAAGGGCGATAGAAATGGCACTCCAATACAGCTAAAGGATAGTCAAGATATTATTGAGTTATATAATGGACTTTGGAGCAGTTGTGAGCCTACAAAGGAAGGCTTTAAAAAATTAGTTGCTTCCATTTTATCCTATGAGAAAAACTGGGGAATGGACTTAAACGAAATTGAAGGTCTTACCGGGGCAGCGGCACATTATCTTTATAGTATTGAGAAATCTGGGATTGCTAAAGCTATTGAAGAGGTGATATAGAGTGAAATCCTTTATAAAAATTCACCCAAGGGATAATGTCATTGTAGCACTAAAAGAGCTAAAAAAGGGGGTTATAATAGAGCTTGATAAAAAGAATATTGAAATAATAGATAATATAGGCAGAGGCCATAAAATCGCCATTGAAAATATAAAGGAAGGTCAATCTATTATTAAATATGGTTATCCTATAGGTAGGGCAGCCCAAACTATCAAAATCGGTGAACATGTGCATACTCATAATGTAAAAACCACTCTTTCAAATACCTTGACCTATACATTTAACCAAAGCTTAAATACCCTTCCATACAAAGACCGACACCTGACCTTTAAAGGCTATAAGCGTCCAAATGGCAGTGCAGGTATTAGGAATGAGCTCTGGATTATTCCAACGGTTGGGTGTGTAAACGGTGTGGCAGAAAGGATAAAGAAGCAATTTCTAAAGGATTTTAAAGAGCTTGCAGTCGATACGGTTGAAGTATTTAAACATAATTATGGCTGCTCCCAATTGGGTGAAGACCATGAAAATACCCGGGCTATCCTTGCTAATATGGTTACACATCCAAATAATGGAGGGGCTTTAGTACTTGGCTTAGGATGTGAAAATAATTCTATTGAGTCCTTTAAGAAGAAGCTTAAAGACTATAATCGGGATAGAGTTATGTTTATTGAAGCACAGGCTGTAGAAGATGAAATACAAGAGGGTGTTGATGCCTTAAAGAAATTATATCTCCAAATGCATCTGGATAAAAGGGTAGATATCCCATTGTCTGAATTAAAGATAGGGCTTAAATGCGGCGGCTCTGATGGATTATCAGGTCTTACAGCTAATCCTTTGGTTGGTATGTTTTCAGATTTTTTAATTAGTCAGGGGGGAACAACCGTCCTAACAGAAGTACCAGAAATGTTCGGTGCTGAAACTATTCTTATGAACCGAGCTAAGGACTATGAAGTATTTAATAAAATAGTTAAGCTTATCAATGACTTTAAGGAATATTTCATCAGTCATAACCAGACTATTTATGAAAATCCCTCACCGGGCAATAAAGAAGGCGGAATTACAACACTGGAGGACAAATCCCTTGGCTGCACTCAAAAAGGGGGTAAAGCTACTGTAACTGAAGTCCTTGATTATGGAGAAACCATCAAGGAAAAAGGTCTTCATTTATTAAATTCTCCCGGTAACGATTTAGTTGCAGCAACAGCACTGGCTTCCACGGGATGTCAAATTGTACTCTTTACAACCGGCAGGGGTACTCCCTTTGGAACCTTTGTTCCTACAATGAAAATCTCAACAAATACACCCCTGTATAAGCAAAAACCCAACTGGATAGACTTTAATGCAGGTACACTTGTTGAGTCTCAGTCCAAGGAGGAAGTTTTAGAATACTTTATAAAAGATATAGTTGCTGTTGCAAGTGGAAAAAGGGTTAAGAATGAAATAAATGATTATAGAGAAATCGCAATATTCAAAAGCGGTGTAACATTGTAGTTTATATAAATCAGGGTCAGGCTTTTATAATTTTATAATTATAACCCAAATTATAAAATTATAAAAGCCTGACCCCATCCTCTACTTGTTTCGCATCATAATATCAAATGGTGGGAGTATAGAATGAGATCTTGGTCGATCATTTAACGTTGCAAAAGTAGTTGGTGTCATAGAAGTCATTATTGACAATACCAATATTAAGCCGATAATTTTCTTTTTCATTGTTAAATTCCTCCTTTTTAATAAAACGACTTTTCACTGTCTTTAACACAGAATCTAATATCACCTAGACATGATTTCAATTCTTGTATGTACTCTTTATTCTGAGAATTAGAACTTTTAATTAATTTATATATTAGCTCATCCAACTTTTTTAATATATCCATATTCTGCATTGTCCATCCATATTCTATTATAGTACTAATTCCATCAATAATAAACTTTTTATAAACAAATTTATCCTCAGCTTTATTAACTAGCTCCACTAATCTATCTATAGCTTCATTAAAATCTCCTTTATTCATAAGAATTTGCACATGTGTTTGGCAACAAATGAATAGGTCTGAAAGGTTTTCGTTATCAACACAATGGAAGGCTAAATTCACATAATACAGAGCTTTATCATAATCTTTTAAATGCATATATGTTTCTGCTAAATTATTAAATAGGGCACTTTTTATAAAATCATCTTCACAAAAATCCAAAGATTTGCGAAAGTACCCAATAGCTTTTTTATATTTTTTTCTTCTAACAAAACTAATACCTATATTCATTATAGAGTCGCCTTTATCCATATTTGTTTTAGCATATTCTAAAGACTTCTCAAAGAGTTTTTCAGCTAAAGCAGGATGCTTAGTATTATTCTATAGTATACCATAGCGATAATAATGTAAAAACCTTGTACCGTCATCAATATTATCATTATCGCTTAATAATCCATCAACCTCATCATACAATCTCTTAGACTCTTTGTATTCACGCTTATAAAAATACATAAGTCCAAGCTCTGATTTCCACTTAATCAAATACCTAGAATTACTTATAGTGTCGATAGCCGACTCCATTAAACC
>JANQEZ010000112.1 GCA_028278115.1 Clostridia bacterium | reverse complement strand
TTTCTTATATTTTGTAGGTTAAAACAGCTTCATAAAAATCACTCAAATGAAATATCAAAACCCCCTTAAGTATTGAAAAACTAAAATTAATGATTTACTAGCTCAACGAGTTATATTAGGGTAAATACAGCCAATAAAATTTTCTAAGAAAAAACTGGGTTTCACTATTGAATTTTTTTGGCACTAACTGTATAATGGACTTGTAGTATTTTTTTAAAGGGGTCGGGACAAAATAAATACATATGGTCATACTATGCCCCGGAGGTGGGTCATTCTAAATTAGAATGGAGAGCTATCATGAATACTAAAAATAATGAAATGGAAAACTTTGAGCTAGACGAATTAATTGGTATTTTGAACAATATGGTTCCAGATCTAATGGAAGTCATAGAAATCAGATACAGCGTTCTAAGGATAATAAACTTTCTTGGACCAATTGGTAGAAGAAGTCTTTCGGACAAACTAGATTTAACTGAGAGAAATATTAGAACGGCCTCAGCAGCTTTAAAAAAGCAAGGCTTAATAAAGATAACTCAAGAAGGCATGAATATCACTGCCAGAGGAAAAAATACATTAGACAGATTGAAGTATTTATTCCATATAATAAAAGGATTAAAGTTGTTAGAAGATGAGCTTCAGGATATTTTAAAGATAAAAAAAGTAATCATAGTACCGAATTCTTCTGACGATGACCCATTTGTCAGCAAAGAAATGGGAAAAGCTGCTGCTAGTTATTTAAAGGATATAATCAAAGATGATATAATAATAGGCTTGACAGGTGGAACATCAATATCTCAGCTTGTAAATGAATACAAAAGCGACAAGTCTAAACACAATAATGTCACAGTTATGGCTGCTAGAGGGGGATTGGGTAAGAAGGTTGAGTATCAAGCAAATACCTTAGTTCAAACCTTAGCCAATAAATTGGATTGTAACTATAAGACCCTGTATACACCAGATTTTCTATCTCAAGACACCATTGAAAGCTTGCTAAAGGAACCTTCAATTAAAGAAATTGTTGAGATGATAGACGATATAGATATTTTAGTCTTTGGTGTAGGCAGAGCCGATTCAATGGCAAGCAGAAGAGGTCTTAGCAATGAAGAAATAGAGGTTTTACTTGAAAAAGGAGCAGTATCAGAGGCATTTGGCTACTATTTCAATGAATCAGGTGAAATAGTACATGAAATAAGCACTATTGGAATTAAGCTTGAGAGATTTAAAAAATTAAAAAATCTCATTGCAGTAGCTGGAGGAAGTGATAAGGCGAAGGCAATAGTTTCAATCTCAGAGCTTAATAAAAACCTTACAATAGTTTGTGATGAAAGTGTAGCTAAAAAAATTATTTTTAAATATAAGGAGGAATAAAAAATGGCAGTAAAAGTAGCGATTAATGGTTTTGGTAGAATTGGGAGATTAGCTTTTAGACTTATGTTTGACAGCTCAGAATTTGAAATTGTAGCATTAAACGACTTAACAGATGCAAAGACTCTAGCAAATTTATTAAAGTATGACACAGCACAAGGAAGATATAAGTCAGATGAAATCGAAGCTAAAGAAGGTTCTATCGTAGTAAATGGAAAAGAAATCAAGATCTACTCAGAAAGAGATCCAGAAAATTTACCTTGGGGAGAGCATGATGTAGACGTAGTAATCGAATGTACTGGTTTCTTTAGAACTAAGGAATTAGCTGAGAAGCACATCAAAGCAGGTGCGAAAAAAGTTATCATTTC
Source organism: Clostridia bacterium (assembly GCA_028278115.1). Taxonomy (GTDB): domain Bacteria; phylum Bacillota; class Clostridia; order Peptostreptococcales; family Caminicellaceae; genus JANQEZ01. Next base: position 5,354 of record JANQEZ010000112.1, on the reverse strand, counting down.
AGCTCCAGCTAAGGGCGATATGAAGACTGTTGTTTACAATGTAAACCACGAAATACTAGATGGAACTGAGACTGTATTATCAGGTGCTTCTTGTACCACTAATTGTTTAGCACCAGTTGTAAAGGTACTAAACGATAACTTTGGATTAGTAAAGGGTTTAATGACTACTATCCATGCCTACACTAACGACCAAAATACTTTAGATGGTCCTCATAAGGATTTAAGAAGAGGTAGAACAGCAGCTCAAAACATCGTTCCTACAACTACTGGAGCTGCAGTTGCAGTTGGATTAGTATTACCTGAGTTAAATGGAAAACTTGATGGTGGAGCAATGAGAGTACCAACTATGACTGGTTCATTAGTTGACTTAACAGTTGAACTTGAAAAGAATGTAACAGCTCAAGAAATAAATGCTGCTATGAAGGCGGCTTCAAATGAGACTTTAGGATACACTGAAGACCCAATCGTTTCTTCTGATATTATCGGTACTGAATATGGTTCATTATTCGATGCTGGATGCACAAAGGTATTAGAAATAGATGGAAAGCAAATGGTTAAGGTTGTTACTTGGTACGATAATGAAATGTCTTACACAGCTCAATTAGTAAAAACAGCTAAGTACTTTGTAGATCTAATGAACAAGTAATACTATAGAATAAGTAAATAGCGGAACAATTGAGTTCCGCTATTTTTTGACATGAAGAAATCCATCATGTGGAAAGAAGGAGGTCAAAAGTATGGCAAAGACTGTAAAGGATTTAAGTTTAAATGGCAAAAAAGTGTTAATCCGTGTTGATTTTAATGTTCCTATAAAGGATGGAAAGATAACTAATGACAATAGAATCGTAGCGGCACTTCCTACAATCAAGCATGTATTAGCTGAAAATGGTAAGGTTGTATTATTCTCTCACTTAGGAAGAATAAAGACTGAAGAGGATAAAATAAAAAATACTCTTAAACCAGTGGCGGAGAGACTTTCTCAGCTACTCAGCAAAGAAGTTAAATTCATTCCTGCTACAAGGGGTGAGGCTTTAGAAAGTGCAATCACTGGAATGAAGGAAGGCGAAGTTTTACTTGTAGAAAACACTAGATTTGAAAAGGGTGAAACTAAAAACGATCCAGAGCTAGGTAAATATTGGGCGTCTTTAGGTGAAGTATACATAAATGATGCATTTGGAACAGCCCATAGATCCCATGCTTCAAATGTTGGTATTTCCGAGCATCTTAATTCAGCCCCAGGCTTCCTATTGGAAAAGGAAATTAAATTTATTGGCGGTACAGTAAGTAACCCAGCAAGACCCCTAGTTGCTATTCTTGGAGGAGCTAAAGTATCTGACAAGATTGGAGTTATTGAAAACTTAATTGAAAAGGCCGATAAGATATTAGTTGGCGGTGGCATGATGTTTACATTTATGAAGGCATTAGGAAAAGATATAGGCAAGTCTCTTGTAGAAGAAGATAAGGTTGAGCTAGCTAAGGAGTTATTAAAAAAAGCTGATGGTAAGTTAGTATTACCAGTTGATACAGTAGCTGCTAAAGAATTTAAAAACGATACAGATTTTAAAACAGTTTCAGTAGATAACATATCAGGTGATGAAATGGGCCTTGATATTGGAGCAGAAACAATCAAATTGTTTGAAAATGAATTAGAAGGTGCGAAGACAGTAGTTTGGAATGGCCCAATGGGGGTGTTTGAAATGGAAAACTTTGCCAAGGGTACAATCGGAGTATGTGAAGCCATCGCAAGTCTTGAAGGAGCGACAACCATCATAGGCGGCGGAGATAGTGCAGCTGCTGCTATGGAGCTTGGATATGCTGATAAGTTTACTCATATTTCAACAGGTGGTGGAGCATCACTTGAGTATTTAGAAGGCAAGGTTTTACCTGGAATAGATTGTCTAAAGTAATGGTACTCTAAAGATAAATAAATAATTTGAGGTGAGAATATGAGATTGCCTATAATTGCTGGTAACTGGAAGATGAATATGACAAAGGATGCTGCCCTTAAGTATGTTGCTGAGTTAAAGGACAAAGTAAAGGATACCGATGTAGAGGTTGTTATATGTCCTCCATTTACACTTCTAAGCATTTTAAAGGATGCTTGTGAGGGTACAAATATAAAAGTTGGTTCACAAAACATGTACTGGGAAGAAAGTGGAGCCTTCACAGGGGAAGTTTCTCCAGTAATGCTTAAGGATTTAGGTATAGATTACTGTATCATTGGGCACTCAGAGAGAAGACAATACTTTGGTGAAACAGATGAAACAGTAAACAAAAAGATTAAAGCCGCATTAAATCATGGGATAATTCCTATAGTTTGTGTAGGTGAAACCCTTGAAGAAAGAAATGAAGGAAAAACAGAGTCATTACTTAAGGAGCAAGTAACTGAGGCCTTTAAAGGTATAAGTGATGATGAGACAAGAAATATCGTTGTAGCCTATGAACCTATCTGGGCAATTGGTACAGGAGAGACTGCTACACCTGAAATGGCAAATAGTGCAATAGCATATATTAGAGAATTAATTAAAGGATTGTATAATGATGATATTTCCGAGGAAATAAGGATTCAATATGGTGGAAGTGTTAAGCCAAGCAATGCTGAGGAATTAATGAAGCAAAATGATATTGATGGAGCCTTAGTAGGTGGAGCTAGCTTAAAAGCAGACAGCTTTTCTGAGGTTGTTAATTTTTAATAGGTGTCTTTAAAAATCTTAAAGTGACTTAAATATTTAAGTGAATTTTATAAAAAATTTAAATTAGGAGGCTATTAATATGTCAAATATAATAGGTGTTTATGGTAGAGAAATATTAGACTCAAGGGGTAATCCAACTGTAGAGGTAGAGGTATATCTTGATGACGGTTCTATGGGTAGAGCAGCAGTTCCATCTGGTGCATCTACAGGGGCTTTTGAAGCTGTTGAGCTTAGAGATGGTGACAAGGGAAGATTCCTTGGCAAAGGTGTTAGTAAAGCAGTAGAAAATATAAATGATATAATTGCACCGGAGATAGTTGGACTAGAAGTATTTGACCAAGTAGGGATAGATGAATTAATGATAGAGCTTGATGGTACAGATAACAAAGGTAAATTAGGTGCAAACGCCATACTAGGAGTTTCAATGGCAGTTGCTAAAGCAGCAGCAAATTCATTAGACTTACCATTATATCAGTACATAGGTGGAGTAAACGCTAAAACCTTACCAGTTCCAATGATGAACATCTTAAACGGTGGAGAGCATGCTGATAATAATGTTGATATTCAAGAATTCATGGTAATGCCTGTTGGAGCTGAGTCATTTGCTGAAGCTTTAAGAACAGGTGCTGAAATATTCCACAATCTAAAGAGCGTTTTAAAGGAAAAAGGATTAAATACTGCTGTAGGTGATGAAGGCGGATTCGCTCCTAACCTTACTTCTAATGAAGAAGCACTTCAAGTAATTATTACTGCAATAGAAAAGGCTGGATATACTCCAGGTAAAGATGTAATGCTAGCCCTAGACGTAGCTGCTACTGAAATGTACAATAAAGATGAAAAGAAATATGAGTTAAAAGGAGAAGGTTTAGTAAAAACTTCTGAAGAAATGGTAGAATTCTATAGTGATTTAGTAGAAAAATACCCAATTATTTCAATCGAAGATGGTCTTGATGAAGAAGATTGGGCTGGTTGGAAGCTTATGACTGAGAAGCTTGGAAATAAGATTCAAATAGTAGGTGACGATTTATTCGTTACAAATACAGTGAGACTTTCTAAAGGAATTAAAAGCGATACAGCTAACTCTATCCTTATAAAATTAAATCAAATAGGAACAATAACTGAAACATTAGATGCTATTGAAATGGCTAAGAGAGCAGGATATACTGCAGTAATTTCTCATAGATCAGGAGAAACTGAAGATTCAACAATAGCTGACTTAGTTGTAGCAGTTAATAGCGGACAAATTAAGACTGGTGCTCCTTCTAGAACTGATAGAGTTGCAAAATATAATCAGTTATTAAGAATCGAAGATATATTAGATAGTTCTTCAAAATTTGCTGGATTAAAGGCTTTTTATAATATAAAGAAGTAATTATACACAAACCGATAAGTCTTTTAGATTCAGATTTATAAATGCATTCTATACTGTATAAATTAACAAATAATAGTAATAATATTAAGAGGGTAATTTACCCTCTTAAATTATCCTTAAAACAGGCAAAGGTTTTCATAAAAACACTTTCTTATTATTTTGTTGATTTTGAAAAACTCCTATGTTAAAATTATTTTGTTAAGCATGAGAATAGGAGGTGGATGGGATGAGAATATTTTTTATGGTGCTTCAAGTTATTGCTAGCTTAATATTAATTTTAAGTATATTGTTACAATCCGGTAAGAGTGCTGGTTTATCTGGTTCTATAGCTGGTGGTGCAGAGCAGCTTTTAGGTAAATCTAAAGGAAGAGGTTATGATGCAATGCTTTCAAGGATAACTAAAATTGGAGCTGCGGCATTCATAATCTGTTCATTAATATTAGTATATTTACAACAATAAGCCTATTAATAACTTTGTGCTGATAAAATAATGATTCCTTTTTTAAAGCAACTGTTTTCTTAGGAGTTTAACTACATCATATATAGCATTATAACAAAATTTAAATTATACGTATTAAATATTCCATGACTTCATGGGTTTTTAATGCGTATAAATTAATAGTTTTGCTTTATCTCATAAAGATAAAGGCTTTTAAAGCTTGATTAATTTTTCAAAGAAAACAATGAATGCTTCTACATTTTTTTCTTTGAAAATATTAAATTATAAAAGCGTATATCCATATATATGAAATGTGCTTATGGCATTAATCAGCATGGACATCACTAGACTATAGGTAATGGGGAAAATATTTTAATGTAACATTTTGAAAATAGTAGGTATTATTTTCATAGTATAATTTTAAAAAAATTGAATATTTATTTGGAATGTGAGGAGGCAGTTTAATGGACTATTCAGTTTTAGCTCCTATTGTAGGAATAATCGCATTAATATTTGCTTACATATTAACTTCAAGGATTAATAAAGTTGATGTAGGTACTAAAAGAATGAAAGAGATTTCATCTTACATACAAGAAGGTGCTATGGCGTTTTTAACAAGAGAATATAAATCACTTGTAATATTTGCTGCATTATTATTTATTGTAATAGGATTTGGTATAAATTGGTATACCGCTCTATGTTTCTTGCTTGGAGCATTGTTTTCAGCATTGGCAGGTTTCTTTGGAATGAGGGTTGCAACTAAAGCCAATGTTAGAACTGCAAATGCTGCTAAAGAAAGCGGTATGAACAAAGCTCTTTCCGTAGCTTTTTCAGGTGGAGCCGTTATGGG
>JANQEZ010000075.1 GCA_028278115.1 Clostridia bacterium | reverse complement strand
AATCTGTTTTAACCTACAAAATATAAGAAAAACAGATTCATAGCATAAGCGAAAAGGAAATATCAAATACCCCCGGCAGCACGAACTAGCACAAGGGGTTAAAGTAAATCTTCTTCATTAATGTACTCGTATTAGGCTAATGGCTGATAACCAGAAAATATTAATAAGTAAAGATTTTGTTTCATCAAGACCAAAGAGGATGTCTCTAGCCTATCAGCTATCCAAGAGATATGACCCAAATCCTAGCAGCCAGCAGCCGACCAAACAGATTTGACCCATAAGATTATATAAGGAGGTATTACCTTGAACATCGCAGAATATAAAGGTGTTTTCGTATTCGTTGAACAAAGAGAAAGTGAAATACAGAGGGTTTCTTTAGAGCTTATTGGAAAAGGCAGAGAAATTGCCGATAAATTAAATGAAAAGGTTACAGCAGTAATTCTAGGCAATAATATATCAAATAAACTAAATACATTAATCCACCACGGAGCAGATGAAGTAATATATGTGGATGACGAAGCTTTGGATATCTATATAACAGAGCCATATACAAAGGCATTATCAGAAGTAATAAATGAAAAAAAACCAGATATATTCCTAATAGGTGCAACTACCATAGGAAGGGATTTGGCTCCTAGAGTTTCAGCTAGAGTTTATACTGGGCTCACTGCCGACTGTACCTCATTAGAAATAAATGAAGAAAATAGAGGTCTTCTTATGACAAGACCTGCCTTTGGCGGCAATATAATGGCTACAATTATTTGCCCAGATCATAGACCCCAAATGTCTACAGTAAGACCGGGGGTTATGCAATTATTTGAAAAGGACGAAACGAGACAAGGAAACATAGAAGAATTCAAGGTGGAATTTACTAAGTCCGATATAAATATAGAAGTCTTAGAAATGGTTAAAGAAACAAAACAAAAAATCAATATAGAGGAAGCAAATGTATTGATTTCTGGCGGTAGAGGAGTTGGAAAACCTGAGAATTTTGAAATGCTAAAGGAATTGGCAGATGAGCTTGAAGGGCAGGTATCGGCTTCCCGTGCAGTCGTTGATTCGGGCTGGATAGATAGAAATCATCAAGTAGGACAGACAGGAAAAACCGTTAGACCGGATTTATATGTGGCTTGTGGAATATCTGGAGCCATCCAGCATCTAGCGGGTATGGAGGAATCGGATTTTATAGTTGCCATAAACAAAGATTCTGGAGCACCTATATTTGAAGTTGCAGATGTGGGAATAGTAGGAGACATAAACAAGGTATTGCCGGCACTAATAGAAGAACTGGAAACAGTAAAAAGCTCTAAATAATACAAGTAGATTTAAATAGTCTAGGGGGTGCTTCATAATGTACTTCAGGTAAAGCCTGAATTCATTATGAAGCACCTCCTTTATATAGGTAACCAACAATAGAACGAAAATAAAATATCATAATCCCCCTCTCATCAATATAATTTCTTTCATTTAAGTTTTATGATAATATAGAACTAAATTCTAAAATTGATTCTTATATTGTATTAAAGCCTTGGTATACATTTTGACTTATAGCTGTAGGCTATAAGTCAGATTGTTGACAAAGTCAACAAGATGACAGGCTTCCCCGAAATCCGAAGTTCAAGGCGTGCTGAAAGTGAGAGGTCGCAGCGTATAAAGAAATACGTAAGAGTTCTCACTTGAGGCAACAACGAAGAAATTCGGGTTTCGGGGCAGCCTGACTTATAGCTGTAGGCTATAAGTAGGTAATTTTACAGTCATACTTTATACTCAAAAGAGGTGTAATGATGAAATACATAGAGGAATGCTTTGGAGCAATTATTGAAAATATGACAGATGCAATAATTGGTGTAGATAGATATGGCAATATTAACCTAATCAACGAGCTTGCCAAGGAACTGCTGAATTTAAAGTCTCATGATGCTATGGGGGAAAAAATATACGATATTATTCCAAATAGTAAGCTTATGAGGGTTATAAAAACCAAGAAGCCAGAAACAAACCAAAGCTTCTCAGAAGGTGAAAGACAGTTTACCGTTACTAGGCTCCCTATAATGAAGGAAGATGATGCCTATGGAGCCATAGCATTATTTCATGATATAACAAATTATAAAAAAATGAGTAAAAAGCTCGGTGAAGATGAAGTATACATTGATATATTAAATACTATACTGGATACATTTAATGAGTGGATTGTCGTTGTGGATAAAGACGCAAGAATAACTATGATGAGTAAGGCATACAAAGAGTTTATCGGGGAGCCAAATCCCGAGGGAAAGCATGTAACCGAAGTAATCGAAAATACCAGAATGCATATAGTAGTTAAGACGGGAATAATGGAAGTAGGAGAAATACAGCAGGTGAAGGAAAGTCGAATGGTTGCCATGCGTATACCCTTTAAAAAGGACGGTAGAGTGATTGGTGCAGTAGGTAAGACCATGTTTAAGGATGTCAGTGACTTAATGACCCTTAGCAATAAAATAAGTAAGCTTGAAAAAGAAATAGAGTATTATAAAAATGAATTAAATGATAATAGGACAGCCAAATATTCCTTTGAAAATCTAGTTGGTGATAGTGAAGGCATAAGCGGAGCAATGGCCTTAGCAAAAAAGGCTGCAAAGACTAATTCCAATGTACTTATTTTAGGAGAAAGTGGTACAGGTAAGGAGCTTTTGGCCCATGCAGTACATAATGCCAGCAACAGGAATCTAGCTCCCTTTGTTAAAATTAACTGTGCTGCAATACCTGGTGAGCTTATGGAATCCGAGCTGTTCGGGTATGAAGAAGGGGCCTTCACAGGGGCTAAAAAAGGCGGAAAAAAAGGAAAGTTTGAACTGGCAAATGGAGGAACTATTTTACTTGATGAAATAGGAGATATGCCCATGACCATGCAGGCAAAGCTTCTCAGAGTTTTGCAGGAAAAGGAAGTAGAAAGATTGGGGGGCAACTCATTAAAAAATATAGATGTTAGAATAATAGCTTCAACAAATAAAGACCTGGAAAAGCTGGTAAAGAAAAATGAATTTAGAAAAGACCTTTTTTATCGCTTGAATGTAATGGCAATTAGATTACCGGCACTTAGGGAAAGGAAAGAAGATATAGAAGTTCTAGCAAATGAACTCAGGATAAAAATTGCCGGAAGGCTCGGCATATATGTTGAGGGCATATC
>JANQEZ010000072.1 GCA_028278115.1 Clostridia bacterium | reverse complement strand
AATCTGTTTTCTCCTTCAAAATATATAAAAAAACAGGTTCATAGCATGAACGAAAAGGAAATATCAAATACCCCCGGCGGCATGAACTAGCACAAGGGGCTAATTTAATATTTTCAAAGAAAAAAATGTAAAAGCATTCATTGTTTTCTTTAAAAATTTAACTAAGGTTTAAAAGCGTTATCTATAAATATATTTGTAATTATGACTCTAAAAACATCTAGCTAAGTCAACACCTAGCAAACTATAAACTACAAGGGACTTTCTCTTATCCATCTTGCTAAATCCTTAGCAAAATAAGTTATTATGATATCTGCTCCGGCTCTTTTTATACTTGTAAGCATTTCTATTACGACTGCCTTTTCATCAACAAGTCCTAAATTTGCAGCAGCCTTTATCATGGCATATTCACCGCTAACGTTATAGGCTGCAATGGGAACGTTAAAATTATCCTTTATTCTTCTGATAATATCTAGATATGATAATGCTGGTTTAACCATTACTATATCTGCACCTTCCATAATATCAAGCTCTGTTTCACGTATTGCTTCGTCGGAATTACATGGGTCCATTTGATAGGTTTTTCTGTCCCCAAACTGTGGAGTAGAATGAGCTGCAGCTCTAAAGGGTCCATAGAAGGCAGATGAATACTTTGCACTATAGGACATTATTGATACGTCTTTAAATCCATTGTCATCAAGAATTTCTCTAATTGCTGCTACTCTTTCATCCATCATGTCGGATGGAGCCACCATATCAGCACCGGCTAATGCGTGGGATAAAGCTATCTTGCTAAGGTATCGCAATGTTTTATCATTATCTACTCCATTATTTTCTATAATCCCACAATGTCCATGGTCTGTATATTGACACATACATACATCACTTATTACCATAATATCATTTCTAAGCTTCTTTATTTCTCTTATCCCTTTTTGTACTATTCCTTCTTCCTTATATGCTTCACTACCAGCTTCATCCTTTATATCTGGAACTCCAAAGAGTATCACAGCTTTAATTCCAAGCTCTACAAGTTCTTCTATTTCTTTCTTTATCATATCAACTGAAAAGTGATAACATCCAGGTAATGTTGAAATTTCCTTTTTAATATTATTTCCTTCCACAAGAAATATTGGATAGATTAAATCATCTATACAAAGCCTAGTTTCCTTTACTAAGCTCCTAATTTGATTATTCATCCTAAGTCTTCTAGGTCTATGCTTTAACACAGCACTCCTCCTTTTATGTATCTTATAGGTCAGTTCTTATAGGTCGGGGGCAGGCTTTTGGGTCGCATCTAAGGGGACCGGTACATTCTTTATGGATAGATCTCTAGGGTCAGGTACAAGGTTACAGGTTATGGGGTCGTATCTAATAAGTTCGTTACTGACAAACCTAAAGAATGCCCCTAAAGGTCTTACCGCTGTAACCAACCTATAAGATATGACCTAAAGTGACGTAACAGACCCAAAAGAACATCTTAAAAGTCTGTACCCGACCTCATCCGCCATCCCAAGAGGGTGTACCCGACTCCAAAGAATGACCTAAAAGTCCGTACCCGACCTTAAAAGTCACCTCATAAGCCTGCACCCGACCTCATTGAACATCTCAATAGATTGTAACGTCTTTTCACCTTGCGCTGCTATATTTCTTCGCAACCAAGGTAGAGAGGTAGTTATTTTTTATTCCCCTTCTATTTTCGATATTATTTTCTATCACTTCATCATCAAGACCGAGTCTTGAAACGAATACTGAGCCCTCTTTATGGCCTGTATGTTCAAGCTCATCAATTAGCTCATCAATATCTCCACTTGCCTTCATAAAAACTATATTGTCAATATTTTTAAGGATACTTTCAAATTTTTCATCACCCTTTTCATAATAGACAGATGGAACTATTGCTATAGTTTCTTCGTTTTCTCCAAGGGGAATTCCTACTTTGCTTGCTATAGCACAAAAGGAGGTTATGCCGGGTATAGTCTCTATTTCAACTCCTTTACACTTTAGCCTTTTGAAAAGGTATATATATGTGCTGTATACCATAGGATCACCAAGGGTCAAAAAAGCCACCTTCTTACCGGTATCCACCAATTCCTTTATATAATTGGATATTTCATCATAGGATTTATTAAGCACATCTATATCATAGGTCATTGGAAACTTTCTCTCAATTATTTCAACATCTTGATTCAAATGGGTCTGCGCAATATTTAATGCTGTGCTGCCCTTTCCGCTTTTAGTTTCTGGAGCAAGGATAATATCAACTTCATCAAGTATTTTCTTTGCTTTTATCGTAAGTAGGTCTGGATCTCCAGGCCCAACTCCTATACCATAAAACTTACCATTCATAAAAAAGTCCCCCTATTATTATCTTTTAAGCAGTGCTTTAGAGTCTGCTATTCGCTTCTCGCTCTTCGCCATTCGGATTCAGGTCAAACCCTCTTAGCCCTTGCTCTAAGAGATTAAAAAGCTTTATAGACTAATCACTATATATACTCTATAGAGATTCCAGTCAAAAGTTTAATTTATACACATCAAAACTCCCCAGAATCATCGGATGTTTTGATATGTACATTAATTTACGTATATGTATAAATTAACATTTGCTTCGGATTCTCTATATAGGTATTTTAGGTAAAACTACAACTTATACACACCCCAAAATGCCCAGAATCATCGCATATTTGGGGCATGTATAAGTTAAGTTTTACTCTAAA
>JANQEZ010000358.1 GCA_028278115.1 Clostridia bacterium | reverse complement strand
GCGTGCTGAAAGTGAGAGGTCGCAGCGTATAAAGAAATACGTAAGAGTTCTCACTTGAGGCAACAACGAAGAAATTCGGGTTTCGGGGCAGCCTGAAAGAATCCCATCTAGGATTCTTATGCTACATCAAGTTTAAGCTTGCTATTTACATATTGATTTATTTTATCGTAAATTTCATTCCAATCCTTTACCCTTATTATTTCCTCTGGTAAAGGCATCCTATTATAATTGCAATCTATCAGAAATACTTTGAATCCAGCTCTTGATAGTTCTAAGGCGTTTTCGTATCTGTCTTCAATGAATATATCACAATTCAATTCATTTGCTTTATTTACCTTATGATGGCTTCCTAATATATGCACTCCCTTTATGGGAAGTTTTTTCTTTTCCAGCCACCAATAGGTTACCTTGGTCATCCTCTTTTCTCTGGCTGTCACATAGTGTATGTCGTGATACTCTGCCAGCTTACATAGTATTCTCCTTGCCCTATTCCTTAGCTTTGCTTTAGCATGCAATTCTTCTCCATATATATCATAAAATTTCATATATTCTTCTCTTTCTACATTTAATACATTATGGATATCGTATTCCATAACATCTTCTGGCCTTAAATTAGTATTGAAGTAGTTATTTGCGTCCTTAAGCCAATAATAGGGTGTAGTTACAGTCCCGTCTATATCAACGCATAGGTTTAACTTTATCATATTATTATCCCCCTCACTTTATAATATCTATTTAAATATTAAGATATTTAAATTAAATCCACTTTAAACCTTCGTTAAATATTAGTAAAATATTTTATATGCTATAGATGTGTGACCCTAAAACTTAACCTTTTTTTGAAATATTTCGCAGACCAAAACTACAATGCTTAATTTGGCTAACAGCTAACGGCTGACAGCTCACAGCAAAACATTGAAAGTAAAACTTCTCAGTCACACATCTATAGAGAATCCAAATTAAACTTTTGACTGGAATCTCTATATCATATAAAGATTTAAAACTTTATTTTCATGGACTTATCTCACCTGTTTTCAATAAGCTTAAGAAATTTATTAATTTTCATTTTTTGTAAATTTAAGCACTTGATTAAATTTTTCTTAAATTTTTGTTACGTTTATGTTATAATTAGAAATGTACTTGGGCAAAAAACTACTCAGACTTTCAAATTTATAATGGCAAAAGAAAACCTTTGCCAAAAAAGTAATTTTCTTCTATAGTAAAAAATTTTTTAAGGGGGTATTTGTATTATGAATATCAAAGAGAAACAAAGTATCACAATCTGGCACGCATTAATACCTGTAGCTTTTTTAGTTTTAGCCTTAGTTACAACTTTACAGCTATTTGGTGGCGATCCTCATATTCCAATTCTTGCCTCAGCAGCAGTTGCAGCCTTTGTTGCTATGTTAAGAGGCTTCACTTGGGAAGAGCTTGAAAGTGGCGTAATTGAAACAATTAAAATGTCAATGTCTGCAATCCTTATTCTTATGATTATTGGTATGATTATTGGTACATGGATATTAGCTGGTGTAGTACCTACCATGATTTATTATGGTCTTCAGATATTATCACCGGGTATATTCTTAGTTGCTACAACATTAATATGTGCAGTGGTTTCACTGGCAACAGGTAGTTCTTGGACTACAGCAGGTACAGTTGGTATTGCTCTTATTGGTATTGGTCAAGGTCTAGGAATACCCCTACCGATTGTAGCAGGTGCTATTATCTCAGGTGCATACTTCGGAGATAAGATGTCACCTTTATCGGATACAACAAATTTAGCCCCTTCAATGGCTGGTGCAAATTTATTTGACCATATAAGACATATGATTTATACAACTGGTCCTAGTTTAATTATCGCTCTAATATTATATGGAATAATCGGCATGAGATATGCTGGAAATAGTATTGATAGTGCTTCAATAAATTCAATTCTAAATGGATTAAGCAGTCAATTTTCTATAACTCCTTTACTTTTAATTCCACCAATCCTTGTTATACTTATGGTTGTATTAAAAGTTCCTGCAATCCCTGGGCTTATCGGTGGAACTGTTTTAGGGGGACTTTTTGCTTTTATATTCCAAGGCTCAGGTATGTCGGCAATAATAGGTGCTGCTCATTACGGATATGAATCAGGTACTGGTGTTGAATCTATAGATACTTTATTATCCCGTGGTGGTTTAAATGGTATGATGTGGACTGTATCTCTTATATTATGTGCTATGGCATTTGGTGGTGTCATGGAAAAGTCAGGTATGCTTAGAGTAATAGCTGAGACAATATTAAAATTTGCTAATAACACTGGTTCATTAGTTTTATCAACAGTTCTAACTGCTATAGCTATTAACTTAGTAGCAGGTGATCAGTATTTATCAATAGTAATACCTGGTAGAATGTACAAGGAAATGTATGACGAAAGGGGATTGCATCCAAAGAATCTATCAAGGGTGCTTGAAGATTCTGGAACCTTAACCTCTCCTTTGATTCCCTGGAATACATGTGGTAACTTCATGTGGACAACATTGGGCGTTCATCCATTAGCTTATTTGCCATATGCCTTCCTTAATCTAATAAATCCAATAATATCAATCATCTACGGATACACTGGTATTACAATGGAGAAAATTGATAAAAGCAAATCAACTGAAGAAGTAGCATAAATGCAAAAAATGACTTCACATTTTAGCTAATAAATAATAAAACATATAAGAAAGAAAGGGATGTATGTCTATATACTAAACCCTTTCTTTTTTTATAGGTAATACCAATCAACTATAAGCCAAATAGGTATAATAGCCTTAGCACGAAAAGCCTTTAAAGAAAGCTGAGCTTCTAATTTACCCATCCACATCATCTAAACCACTTTAGATATTTTTGAATTAGCTTTAATGACTTGTCCGTTAGCCTTTCTCTCCAATAAAGCCCCGAAGCCTTTCCAATAGCTTCTGCATGTATAGGATATGGGTATATGGCCATTGATAAGTCACCAATTTTATGTTTAAAGGTCTTTGCGAAGACAACCTCCTGCATCCAATCTCCTGCACCTTTGCCTATGGCGTGGGCTCCTATAATATAACCCTTTTTATCAGTAATTATTTTTATAAGCCCTTCTTCTCTCCTATCTGCTATAAATCTATCTACCTCATCTAAATTTAGTTTATATACTTTAATACTTTCCCCAAGCCTTTCTCTAGCTTCCCTCTCGGTTAACCCTAAATGGAATATTTCTGGATCAGTATATGTTACCCAAGGGACATGGCTGTAATTGACTTTCCTCTTAAAACCAAATAGAGCATTTGTCACAGCCAGCTTGCCCTCATAGCCTGCAACATGGGTAAATGGATATTTTCCATTAACATCTCCAATTGCAAATATATTTTTAACGTTGGTTTGAAGATATTCATTTACAGGTATATACTTATCATTTGCCTTCACCCCTGCATTTTCTAGCTTTAAGCCTTTTATATTGTTCTTTCTACCCGCTGCAATTAGAATATCTCCCACGCTTAATCTTAGCTCTTCTCCCTCCCTAATTAAGGTGATATTTATACTTGATTCCCCTTGACTTATGTCCTTTATAGTGGTTTGAGTATATAGATTCAACCCTTCTGACCTTAGTATATTTACAATTATATCTGAAATATCCCTATCTTCCTTCTTTAGTACTTGGGCTCCTCTTTGTATTATATGAACCTCAGTACCTAATCTGTTGAAGGCTTGAGCTAGCTCTAAGCCTATTGGACCACAGCCTACAATTAAAAGGGAATGGGGCTTTTCTTTGAGCTTAAAAATCGTTTCGTTTGTATAAAATTTGATACCTTCTTTAATAAAAACCTCGGGTATCCTTGGACTTGAGCCCGTGGAAATTATAATTCTTTTGCCATATATAGTGGTTTCACCATCTATTATCACTTCGTTTTTATTTTTAAAGGAGCCCATACCGGTATATACTTCTACTCCTAATTTTTCAAAACTCTCTATACTATCATGTTCTTCTATTTTACCAATGGCATCATCGACTCTATTTAGCACCTTGTCTATTTGAACATCACCACAGATGTTTAATCCCATATGTAAGCTTTTTTTGGCATAATGAACTATTTTACTACCCTCTATAAAAGCCTTGCTGGGAACACAGCCATACCACAGACAATCCCCGCCTAATTTATACTTTTCAATCAGTGCTACCTTTACTCCAAACATTGCAGCTCCTGCTGCTACTGTAAGACCTCCTGACCCACCGCCAATAACAATCAAGTCATATTTTTTCATAATCTATCACCTCTTTAAATAAATTATACCCTTATCCAACTATTGCAATCATCCTTGCTCAAGCACTAATAATATATATTAGCTTTTATATATACAGTATTTACTATTTATTATTTTAGGGTATAATAGTGTATGAAAACTAAAAGGGGAGGTAGATGTGAATTGGGTAATTTAGATTTTATTTATAAGAGACACAGCATTAGAAAGTTTAAAGATATTGAAGTTCCATTAGAGGATATAAAGGAATTGATTAAGGCTGCTACTTATGCTCCATCAGGTAAAAATCTTCAGAATTGGCACTTTGTTGTAATTAAAAACAAAGAAAAGATTGAGGAAGTAGCTAGAATTGTTGAAAAGAGAAATTCTGAGCTGATAAAAAAATGCAATAATGAGGAAATAAAAAAGCCATTTTCTAAATTCCTGAAATATCACACAGTTTTTAGGAATGCACCTGTATTAGTTTTAGTTTTTGCTGGACCCTACCCTTCCACAGGTCTAGATATCTACAAGGATATTAATGCATCTTCAGAGGAAATACACGATCTACTTAGACCCTCTGCCGGTATACAAAATATAGCTGCCGCTTTAGAAAACCTTCTTCTTGCCGCCGCTAATATGGGCTATGGTGGCTGCTGGATGACAGGACCAAATTATGCAGGCAAACAAATCGAAGAATACATAGGCTTTAAGAAGGAAGGATACTTCCTTGCTGCCCTCACCCCACTTGGAGTTCCAGAGGAGTCTGAACTAAAAAGCCCACCTAGAAAACCGGTGGATGAAGTACTGACTATAGTAGAGTAGGAAAAAGTGCCTTTAAAGGCACTTTTTGGTTCCAAGTTCCAAGTTGCAAGTTACAAGTGTTTGGGTCGTTCTAATGGGCTTCAATGAGAAAACAAACTTCTGTCCCTTAATTAAGGTATAAAGGCTGAATTACCAAGTCAGGACAGACAAGGGGACAGGGGACTTGTCTGAAGCAAATAAGAATTTGTCCGGGGGTCAGATACTATCAAAATTTAAAAGTCATGTCAAGGAAACGTGGATGTCGCTTTTTTAGTTACAAGTTACAAGTTACAAGTGTTTGGGTCGTTCTAATGGGCTTCAATAAGAAAACAGACTTCTGCCCCTTAATTAAGGTATAAAAGCTGAATTACCAAGTCAGGATAAACAGTTTTTACTGGACCCTAATTATCATCTTATGAAACTTATTAGAAAGACCCTAATACTTAGAACTTGCAACCAAAAAGTGCCGTCATTAAAGGCACTTTTTTAGGTCTTAGCTCTATGCTCTTAGGCTCAGACAAGGGGACAGGGACTTGTCTGAAGTAAATAAGAATTTATCCAGGGTCAGATACTATCAAAATTTAAAAGTAATGTCAAGGAAACGTGATGTCGCTTTTTTAGTTGCAAGTTACAAGTGTCTGGGTCGTTCTAATGGGCTTCAATAAGAAAACAGACTTCTGCCCCTTAATTAAGGTATAAAGGCTGAATTACCAAGTCAGGATAAACAGTTTTTACTGGACCCTATTTATCCTCTTATGAAACTTATTAGAAAGACCCTAATACTTAGAACTTGCAACTTGGAACTTGCAACCAAAAAGTGCCGTTAAAGGCACTTTTTTAGCCCTATGCTCTTAGGCTTGGGTCAGTGGGGATATTACACTAAGTTTTATTCAATTTTTTTAAAAAGGGAGTATTTGTAGATGGTAAATATTTTTCTTAAAAAAAAATTAAAACTTCTAAGGATGATTATCACAATCATAATTGCTATTGATTTATTTGTAAAAAATATAGACTTTTTAGTTTTATCTTCAACATTGTTGATTTTTGTTTTTTTAATCGAAACATATAAATTTGAAAAAAATAAATTTTTTATTAGAATAATAATCTGTTCGATTATGCTTCTGGCTATTTATTATCTTTTTTACATGGGTTATATCGTCCAGGGACAGGCTTTTATAATTTTATAATTTGGGTTATAATTATAAAATTATAAAAGCCTGTCCCTAAATTAATGTTAACAAGTAAGCTAACCATTTTGTTTAATTTGGATAAAAGTAATTATTTTTCCAAT
>JANQEZ010000346.1 GCA_028278115.1 Clostridia bacterium | reverse complement strand
CTTCTTCGACCTCTCACTTTCAGCACGCCTCGAACTTCGGATTTCGGGGAAGCCTGTCATCTTGTTGACTTTGTCAACAATCTGAAACCTTTACAGGTTTATTTTTAGGAAGTGTTAATATGTTTGAGGAAAAAATTAGATTAGGAAACCTATACGACTTCTACGGATCACTGCTTACAAAAAAGCAGTACGAGATACTGGGACTGTATTGTGTCGATGATTTATCTTTAGGGGAGATATCTGAAAATCTAAATATTAGCAGACAAGCTGTGTACGATACGATTAAGAGGTCGAAGAAGACTTTAAAGGGCTATGAAGAGAAGCTGGGATTGCTTTCTAAATTTTCTAGTACTAGAGATAAAGTTAACGATTTAATTGATAATATAGATAGCTTAAATATAGCCATAAATTCTGATGAAAAAAAGGATAATTTATTAGATGAAATAGAGAGAATAAAAAAAGCACTTGGTGATATTCTTGATGGAACCTTATAAGGGTTCTTGGGGAGGTTAGTAAATGATTTTCGAGGGTCTTTCGGAAAAGCTTCAAAGCACCTTTAAAAAATTAAAGGGTAAAGGTAAACTTTCAGAAAAAGATGTAAAGAATGCAATGCGTGAAGTAAAGCTTGCACTTTTAGAAGCCGATGTAAACTACAAGGTTGTTAAGGATTTTATAAAAAAAGTAACAGAAAGAACTGTAGGTCATGAAGTTTTAGAAAGTCTAACTCCAGGGCAACAGGTAATAAAAATTGTTAATGAAGAATTAACTAATTTAATGGGAAATACCCAAAGTAAAATAGCATTTGCCTCTAAGCCTCCTACAATAATCATGTTGGCAGGTCTTCAGGGAGCGGGTAAGACCACTACAGGTGGTAAGCTAGGCTTAGAGCTTAAAAAGCTTGGTAAAAGACCATTATTGGTAGCCTGTGATGTTTACAGACCGGCTGCTATAAAACAATTACAGATAGTTGGAGAAAAGGTTGATATACCTGTTTTCTCTATGGGAGATAAGGTTAGTCCTGTAGATATAGCAAAAGCAGGTGTGGAGCATGCTAAGAAATATGGAAATGATGTAGTTATAGTAGATACTGCCGGAAGACTTCATATAGATGAAAAGCTTATGGATGAGCTAAAGGATGTAAAATCTGAAATTGCTCCCCATGAAATTATGCTGGTAGTTGATTCCATGACTGGTCAGGATGCAGTAAATGTTGCAGAAACCTTTGATGCAGAATTAGGAATAGATGGTATTATATTAACAAAGCTTGATGGAGATACCAGAGGTGGTGCTGCTTTATCTGTTAGAGCAGTAACAAATAAGCCTATTAAGTACATTGCTGTTGGTGAAAAGCTAACGGATTTAGAACCCTTTCACCCCGATAGATTAGCTTCAAGGATTTTAGGGATGGGTGATGTTCTAAGTCTTATTGAGAAGGCCCAAGCTAGCTTTGATGAAGATAAGTTAAAGAAATTAGAAAAGAAAATTAAATCTCAAGATTTTAACTTAGAAGACTTTTTAGATCAATTACAACAGATGAAAAATATGGGTCCCCTCAGTCAAGTTTTAGAAATGATGCCTGGTGTAAGCAGTAAGCAGATGAAAAACTTAAATGTAGATGAAAAGGAATTAGTTCATATAGAAGCTATTATTCAGTCAATGACTGTAGAAGAGAGAAAGAATCCTTCTATTATCAAGGGCAGCAGAAGAAAAAGAATTGCTATGGGAAGTGGAACTAGTGTTCAGTCAGTTAATAAGCTTCTTAAACAGTTTGAACAAACAAGAAAGATGATGAAACAGTTTTCCGGAATGGAAAAAGGGCTTAAAAAAGGCGGTAAGTTTAAGCTGCCGTTCTTTTAAGAATAACCGACTATAAATATAATATGTATTAGACTTTATTTGTTGGTTATATATACATTTAATACTTAAATTTTAAAGGAGGTGAATAGCATGGCAGTAAAAATTAGACTAAGAAGAATGGGTGCCAAGAAGAAACCATTTTATAGAATAGTAGTTGCAGACTCACGTTCACCAAGAGATGGTAGATGTATTGAGGAGATTGGTTACTACAATCCTGTTTCAGAGCCTGTTGAAATAAAAATAGATGATGAAAAAGCTGTTAAGTGGCTAAAGAATGGAGCACAGCCTACTGATACGGTAAAGGATTTATTTAGGAAGCACGGTGTTAACGAAAAGTTTGAAGAAGCTAAAAAGGCATAATTTGGCTTCTAGGGGGTGAAATTATGGGAGAATTAGTAAAAATTATCGCTAAGGCGTTAGTTGACCATCCCGAAGAGGTACAAGTTAATGAAATTGAAGGTACTCAATCGGTTATAATCGAGCTAAAAGTTGCTTCAGAAGATATGGGTAAAGTTATTGGTAAACAAGGCAGAATAGCAAAGGCAATAAGAACCGTTGTTAAAGCTGCTGCTACAAGAGAAAACAAAAGAGTGGTTGTTGAAATCATTCAATAGTTTTAATGAACAAAGGATTAGGGCAGCCTAGTCCTTTTTTATAATTCTTATAAAATATGGTTATAATTCTATAATGAGAATAGTGAAAAATGAAAGGGTGATTAGGTGGGTGAAAAGGTAAGAGTTGGACAGATTGTCAATACTCAAGGGCTAAGAGGTGACGTAAGAGTATACCCACTTACAGACTATAAAGAGAGATTTGAAGAACTAGAGTATGTTTACTTAGAGAATACTGAGGATTATAAGCTAGAAATTGAAAAGATAAGATATAAAAACAGCCTTGTTATTTTAAAATTTAAAGGTTTAGATAATATTAATGATGTAGAAAAGTTTAAAGATAAATATATATTGATAGATAAAGAAAATCTGAGAGAATTGCCAAAGGACACTTATTATATATCTGACTTAATTGGTTCAGAGATTATTGATATGGATGATAATATTATAGGAAACCTCTTAGATGTCATACAAAATGCAGCACAGGATATTTATGTTGTGGAAAATAAAATAAATAAAAAGAAAATATTTATACCGGTTGTTAAGGAATTTGTTAGAGAGGTCAATACCAAGGATAAAAAAATCAAAGTTAAACTCATTGAAGGTATGGTAGAATGATTATTGATATCTTGACACTTTTTCCAGAAATGTTTAATGGCGTAATGAATAAAAGTATATTGGGTAGAGCCCAAGAAAAGGGTATAATAGAAATCAATCCAATAAACATTCGTGACTTTTCAAAGGATAAGCATAAAAGAGTGGACGATTATACCTATGGTGGAGGTTCTGGCATGGTGCTTATGAGCCAGCCCTTAAATGACGCATTAGATTCTTTAACAATGGGTAAAAATGATTGTAGAGTTATATATTTATCTCCAAAGGGCAATACTTTTAATCAAAGCATGGCAAATTCCCTATCCAAGGAGAATAATCTCATATTTCTATGTGGTCATTATGAAGGGATAGATCAAAGGATTATTGATAAGTGGGTAACCGATGAAATATCAATTGGTGACTATGTCCTTACAGGAGGAGAATTGCCTGCAATGGTCATAATAGATTCTATCTCGAGATTGATTCCCGGTGTACTTAATAAAAGTCAGTCATTTATAGATGAGAGCTTTTATAATGGACTTTTGGAATACCCCCACTATACTAGACCTGCTGTATATAATGGTCAACCTGTGCCAGAAGTACTACTCTCAGGAAACCATAAATTAATAGATGAATGGAGAACAAGGGAATCTTTGAGAATAACTATTGAAAGAAGACCAGATTTGATTAATCAGTTATTTAATAGAGAAGATATAAATTTTAAAGAAAAGGCTAAATTAAGAAAGCTATTGGATGAGCTTTTAGAGGATAATAAAGATAAATAATTTCAATGGTCAATATACTCTATAGATAAAAGCGTATATCCATATACTTAGGATTTTCATAAAAACTACATATTTTTTAAAAATATTGTTGTCTACTACCTTATGCTGTGTTATAATAACTTGTGGTAATACGGGCGGTCCTCTTCTAAGCAGCTATGGAAAGAACGTCTATGAAGAAGGGAGGTAATACTTATGAATATGAACATTATCAAAACATTAGAGCAAGAGCAGCTTAAAGCTGATGTAACTCAATTTGGTATAGGTGATACTGTAAAGGTACACTTAAAGGTTAAAGAGGGTAAAAGAGAAAGAATTCAGATTTTTGAGGGCGTTGTTCTTAAGAGACAAAACGGTGGTGCTAGAGAAACATTTACAGTAAGAAAGATTTCTTACGGAGTAGGTGTTGAAAAGACTTTACCACTTCATTCACCAAAGATTGATAAGATTGAAGTGATAAGAAGAGGTAAAGTAAGAAGAGCTAAGCTTAACTACTTAAGAGATAGAGTTGGTAAAGCGGCTAAAGTTAAAGAGAAAAAACGTTACTAACAAATGTATGGGGACTGATTTCAGTCCCTTTAGATTGTTGACAAAGTCAACAAGATAACAGGCTTCCCCGAAATCCGAAGTTCGAGGCGTGCTGAAAGTGAGAGGTCGCAGCGTATAAAGAAATACGTAAGAGTTCTCACCTTTAGCAACAACGAA
>JANQEZ010000298.1 GCA_028278115.1 Clostridia bacterium | reverse complement strand
AAAATGGATTTCTAAGAAAAATCTTTTAGTGATGTATAAGGATAAACTGGAAGTAATGTCTATAGGTAATTAGCTTTTGGGGGGAATACTTATGAACTGGATGGATGTATGTGTTGTTATTATAATTGCCATAAGTGGGCTCAAGGGTCTAAGTGCTGGGTTAGTTCTGTCATTATTTAATATAGCAAGCTATATAGCAGCAGGTATTACTGCTAGGATATACTATCCATCTTTATCTAAATTTGTCCTTGAGAAAACCGATTGGGCTTTGAAGCTTCAGCAGTTTATATATGAAAACATGGGATTTATGTCAAGGGATAGTATACAAGGGGATACAGCCCTGCGTGAAAATGTATTTGAAATGATGAATTTGCCTAAGGTGTTGGAGAGGTTGTTTGTAAACAGTGATATTTTTCAGGAGTATAGTCAAGGGGTATTGATTAATGTCAATACATATATGTCACAGATGATAGCAAAAATAATTATAGATTTATTAAGTGTAATAGTAATATTTTTTATAGCTAAAGTTGCTTTAGATATATTAGGGACTTTGCTAAATGGAATAGCTTCTTTACCTCTTATTAAGCAGTTTAATAGACTTGGAGGATTAATCTTTGGGGTGCTAAAGGGAGTATTTATTATATATATTCTTACAGCTATAATGGTTCCCATTGCTTCTATTTTTCCAAATAGTGGTATAGTAAGGGCTCTAGAGGCTTCTGGTCTTACGAAAACCTTCTATGACTATAATATTCTTCTATACATGCTTCAAAATATTGCAAATGCCGGTCAAGTACCATTATAAGGAAGTAAGGCTTCTTAATGTATTTATATATAAAAAAAATTTATAGCAAATAGATTTCATATAAAAAAAATTTATATGGAAAAAATACAAAAATGGCAGAGAAAATCATGAGTAAAGTATTATAATAAGGATAGAAATAGAATAAAAGATTATGTTAAGTTTATAAGAATGTCGTATTAATATGATAACTATACAAAGGGCTCAGATTTTTAAATGCGATTATTTATAGTAAAAAGATATAAGGAGGACTATGCAATGAGGTTAGAGGTGGACGCAAGGGGAATGGAATGTCCTAAACCCGTTATAGAGACTAAAAAGGCTATGGAAAAGGTAAATGAAGGAACAGTAACCACCATAGTTGACAATGATATAGCAAAGGAAAATGTAACTAAGCTTGCTAAAAGCTTAAGCTATGATGTAAATGTAGAGGAAGTAGATGGAGAATATTATGTTAATATTTATAAAGGACTTTTAGAGAATGATTATATTCCAAAGTCAAAGCCTACAAATCGAGATCTTGTAATTTTGATGGGTAAAGATTCAATGGGAGAAGGTTCAGAAGAACTGGGGAAAGTTTTGATAAGAGGATATTTTTATACACTGACAGAGTCAAAGCCATATCCTAAGGCCATTTTATTTGTAAATAGCGGAGTAAAACTTACAACAGAGGGCTCAGAAGTTGTTGATGATATAAGAAGCCTTGAAAGGGAAGGTGTAGAAATCATTTCCTGTGGTACATGCTTAGACTATTTTAATCTCAAGGATAAGCTGATTGTAGGAGGGGTTAGCAACATGTATACTATGGTAGAGAAAATGAATGGAGCCAAAAATACTATTAAACTCTAAAGCATAGAAATTGTAATAAATTTTATGCAGGTTTATAAATTCGCCCTATAATAGTAAAATGTAATTTGCAGTAGAAGGAGTAATTGAATTGAGAAAAGAATTTCATGTAATGACCTTTGAATCTACACATTATGCAATAATGGTTGAAAAAAAATTAAAGGGGAAATTTAAAATTCAAACAATACCTACCCCTAGAGAAATAAGTGCTAGCTGTGGATTATCCATAATGTTTCAAAGCGAGGTTTTAAAGGATATTAAGGAAGAACTAATTAGTCAAAAGGTGGAGAGAAAGAGCCTCAATTTATACAAAATAACGAAAACAGATGATGGCAAGAAGGCTGAGAAAGTGAATTGGGGGTAGTGCACTTGGGTATAGAAACGACATTCTCAAATTATATTGAGGAGCTTAAAGCTATAATGAGTGGATACTTAGATCCGGATAAAATTTCTAATATAATGATTAGAGGCACTAAAATTATATTAATTATAATTATTGCAAAAATAGCCATTAAGGTCACTAACGCATTGATAGATAAGTTTATTGACAGTAAGGATAAGTTTAAGATTAAAATAGACGATAGCAGAATGAGTACAGCGAAGGGTATACTCAAGAGTATAGTTAGGTATACCATTTATTTTGTAGCCTTTACTCCAATAATGTCAGAGCTTAATATAGATGTAAAGGGATTGATAGCGGCAGCAGGAATAGGTGGTCTAGCGATAGGATTTGGGGCACAGAACCTTGTTCGTGATATAATATCGGGTTTCTTTATTCTATTTGAGGACCAGTTTGCAGTAGGCGATTACATCGAAATAGAGGGTAGAACCGGTGTGGTGGAGGAGATGGCTCTAAGGATTACCAAGATAAGAGATTTCAGTGGAGATTTACACATAATACCTAATGGCTCTATTGATAAAGTTACGAATAGATGTAGAGGAAACATGCGAGCAAAGGTGGATATGAGTATCGCCTATGAGGAGAATATAGAAAGGGCAATTAAGGTACTAAATAGTGCCAGTGAAAATATAAAAAAGGAGAGCTCTGATATAATAGAAGGACCAATTGTGCTTGGAGTCACAAGCTTTGGAGAATCCGATGTTGTTATAACCATAATAGCAAAGGTCAAGCCAATGTCGCAGTGGGCAGTTGAGAGACTTATGAGAAAGAGATTCAAAGAAATCTTTGATAAGGAAGGTATAGAAATACCGTATCCAAAGAGGGTAATCTATAAACAGACAGCAGATAATAATATATAGAATAATATATAAAACATATGTGAGGCTTAAATCTTATTAGAAGCTTTACATATTTTTTTATCTTAAAAGAGTTATTTACATTTAAATTTCACATAAAAATCTGTAATTGACACAATACTACCTTTTGATTATAATTGAGGAAATTTCATAATTGTGACTTGGATAAATTGCATAATATATATATGAGAGCTCTAGAGATGTTATAAGTGCATATAGGAGGGATAGATTATGCCATTAGATTTAAAAGTTGGAGATATTATTGAAACAAGAAAACAGCATCCATGTGGCAACAATAGATTTGAGGTCGTGAGAACGGG
Organism: Clostridia bacterium; assembly: GCA_028278115.1. Lineage (GTDB taxonomy): Bacteria > Bacillota > Clostridia > Peptostreptococcales > Caminicellaceae > JANQEZ01. The sequence continues at coordinate 153 of JANQEZ010000298.1, read as the reverse complement.
TATGGATTTTAGAATCAAGTGTATAAAATGCAGTAAGCAGATTTGGATACAAAGGGTAAAGCTTGAAAAGAGAATAAAAAAGATAGAAAAAGGGGAAAATCAGGAATAATATCTAAGTGGTATATTGTTTTGGAATATTCAGTAAATACGGAA
>JANQEZ010000296.1 GCA_028278115.1 Clostridia bacterium | reverse complement strand
TATTTCTTTATACGCTGCGACCTCTCACTTTCAGCACGCCTCGAACTTCAGATTTCGGGGAAGCCTGTCATCTTGTTGACTTTGTCAACAATCTGAAACTAACTCTCTTTTGACAAAGAGAGTTAGTTTAATAAGATATAATATGAAATTACTCTTCCTCAACTACTTCCTTTTCCTTCTTAGGTATGTAAACTCCTTGAACGTGAATATTTACTTCTACAACCTTAAGTCCTGTCATAGTCTCAATAGCGGTTTTTACATTTTCCTGCACCTGCCAAGCCACATCAGGTATCTTAATACCATATTCCACAACGACATTTAAATCAATTGCCGCTTCTTCTTCTCCAACCTCTACCTTAACTCCCTTTGAGAGATTCTTTCTTCCCAATAGGTCGGAAAGGTTTCCAGCAAAACCTCCGCTCATCGACCATATACCTTCTACCTCTGAAGCCGCTAATCCAGCAACAGTAGCCACAACCTCATCGGAAATCTTTATCTGTCCATATTCAACATTATCTATCTGAGAATTATTTTCCAAAACAGGCACCTCCATTTTCCTATATTATATTGATTATTATATCAAAATGTTTTTTTCTTTACAATTATTGTTGCAGTATTATAAGAATTTATTTATTCTGTATTTTAATATCATCTATTGAATATTCCGTTTCAGTTGTAGCTATATCTAATATCTTTGCCACATCCGCTGCGTCAAATTCTTCACTCTGAATAGTAATATATACCCTTTCATCGGTAATGAATACTACTGCATCTTCATAGCCCTTGCTTTTAATCAAATTTTCTACGATTTTTTCCTTATTCATAACCTCTATAACCTTTATTTTTTTGCTAACAGCAGTTTTTCTAGACTCCTCATCAACCCTTTGATTATTTATTATTTCATCAAATCTTTCTATAGTCTTTTCCCTTTCTATTTCAATATCTATCTTTGCCTGAAGAAAATAGTTTGACTTTGCTAGAGTATTTTCTAATAATGACTCTTCAATATTTGTATTAGATACGGTAATTATATCTTCTAATGCATTATCGGAACTATCTACAATATTATTATCATCTTCCACCATAATTATTGATGAAGTTGCAGTATTTTCAGCTTTAGGTCCTTCATGTATTATAGCATCTTGACCTACGTCTTCGTTTTGAATCATTTCAGACAACTGCTGCTGTTCATATTCTTGAAAATCAGAAGAAGTCTCTAAAAGTGAACGCCTATTAATCATATAGTTTAAATAACTAATTGAAATCAAAACAAACACCAAAGATAATATAATTAATTTTCTCTTTTCAAATTTAAAATCAAACATTGTATTTCCTCCCTTTAATTATAATCACAGTTATTTTTATGAGTTCCTGCTATAAACCTTAACCTTATGACTTTTTATTTGAAATATAGTTGTAACCGCTTCTATAAGATGGCTTTTAACCACTGGGTCTTCTGCTCCTTCGGCAACAACTATAACTCCTCTAATTATCGGTTTTATCTCTTTTATTACAACAGGTGAGTTATTGTAATCTCTACTGCTTACTGTGACAATACTCTCCGTAGTATTTTCCTGCTTTATAACCCTTATTCCACCCTGCTTATCATTTTCCTCAGTGGTCTGGGCAGATTTCGTTACATTTGAAGCCGGTACAACCTCAGTACTGGTTTCATATGTAATCATGACTTCAACATTTCCCACTCCATTTATTCCTGTAAGTATCTTTTCCAAACGCTCCTCCATACTATCATTATATGAAGCTTTAGGAATATTGTTTTCAGCTGAAACATTTTCTATTTCATTATTTCCATCAGCCCTTTGTTCATCTTTAGGAAAAAGTGCACTCCAGGAGATTAAGAGAATTATACAAATAATTACAACTACAGCTAAATTGCTGATCATAGCCTTTGAGTTACTATTCTCAAACATCTCCTTTAACCAATTAATAAACTTCATTTCTCATCCCCCTCGCTGGTATTTTGGGTCATTCTTTTATGCTCGCTATTCGCTTTTCGGTTAGGGTAATGCTTATAAGTTATCATAATCCTATTACCTAGTATCAATGTCTACCGTCCTTTAGTTCATAATCTCAACATTATTTTCATTTATGTTATATATATTTGATATATCTTCCTTTATTTTCTTTTTCAAGCTTACACTCATATCATCAACGTCATTTGAATCTATTTCATTTATATCTTCATTTGAAACGTCGATTTTTACTATTGGTATGGTATCTTCATCTAATTGATAATTTTTATTTCCAACAGACAATTCAAGCTTTTTTATTTCTCCCATCTCCTCCTTTTTACTATCCTCTAGCTCTATATATACCTCAGTAACTTTGACATCGTATCTACTTTCAACACGATAAACTATATCCTGTTTTATTCTCTCCTTATAAAGAGATGCAAGCTGCTCCTCTTGCCTATTTTCTATATTGGAGTTTATAAAGGCATACTCATTTTTACTGAGCTGGCCTGATATCGAAAAAACATCCTGCTGCAATTCACCATTATTATTTAGGACATTAATTATAGGTCCTAAAATCACCAACATTACAATGAATCCCAATATTAAATTTATATACTTTTTCATCTTGCTGTCGGGCAGCAGTATTTCTAAAAAACTCAAGATTAATATTATCGTCACAATATTTATAATCCAGCCCTTTATTATCTCAATCATTCTGCCACCTACCTTATCATGGCTGTAATATTGCCTGCTCCTATCACGGCAGTTACAGCTATAAAGAACATAATTGCAACGGATATTACTGTGGCAAATACTATCACAAGACAACTACTCATATCGTTTAAACAATCAACTATCTTTGAATCACTTATTGGCTCAATAAGCACAGCAGTAAGCTTATATATAAGTATAAGTGAAAGTATCTTCAAAATTGGAAAGCTCACAATCACAAGAATTATTACCAGCCCAAGAACTCCAACTGCATTTTTAATAAGCAGCGAACATCCGAAGACAGTATCAATGGCATCCGACATAAATCCTCCTACTATTGGTATAAACCTGTCCATTGCAAACCTAGCAGTTCTTAATGTCACTCCATCGGCACTTGATGCCAAAACTCCTTCAATAGTGATGATGCCTAAAAATATTGTCAGCACAAGACCTATTAAAGTTATGCAGCTCTGTTTAATCAAGGAGGCCAGTTTTGAAACCTGGATTTTTGAAGGAAGATTATTCACTATGGCAAGCACTGCTGAGAGCAGAGTCAAGGGCAGTATAACATCCTTCATAATTGTACTTGTAATACCTATGGAGCCTACAATTATAGGCTTAAACAATGCCGATGCTGTTATGCTTCCAACAGCCATAAGCAAAGTCAGAATCACCGGCATTAGAGCCTGCATAAAGCTTACCATATTATCAATTGCCTGCTGGCCCACATTTATTGCAACAACGAAGGCCTTTATGCTTATACCTGCTATTACAAGGTATGAAGCGTAAAAGGCAATTTGACTGGTGGATTTATTCCCAAAGGAATTCGTTAGATTATTAAGTAATCCACAAAGCACCGAAATTACTATTAGCTGTGCCAGCAATTTTGAGTTTACAAGTATCTCATCGAAAAGTGCCTTAAATATGGCTGATAAAACTCCACTTAAAGAAAAATCAAGCTCGCCCCTCAATGCTTTAATAATAAAGTCTCTTACATCTATTTCTGGAATTCCCATTGAATTATCATAATTCATACTTTTAACCAGTTCTTCCATCTCTGTTAAATCTATGGCTTCTAGCTGCTCTAATATTAACTGCTCTGTAAGTCCTACGGATTTACTCTTATCTTCATTGGCATAAACTATATTAAAGGATATAAAAAATACCAACAGTGCAATAATCAACTTTTTCTTCATTTGCTCACATCCTAAGGCATCAATTTAATTATTAGGTTTAATACAGAAAGTAAGATTGGTAAAGCCAGAACCATAATAAGAATTTTTCCGGCAAATTCTATTTTTGAAGCTATGGATGACTCACCACAATCCCTGCAAACCTCAGACCCAAATTCAGATATATATGCTATTCCAATAATCTTAAATATGGATTTCATATAGACTGCATCCATATCCAGTTTATCAGTAAGACTGTATATGACTTCTAATATTGAAGCCAGCTTACTTACCATCAATAAGAATATAATTACTCCCGCAGCAATGCTTATATGAACTCCATATTCAGGTTTATACTGCTTAACTATCATGGCAAGTAAGGTTGCTGTTATTCCTAGACCAACTATTTTAAATATCTCCATTAAATAACACCTCGTTAAAATAACCTAATATATTTCAAACATCGCTCTAACGGTTGTAAATAAATTATTTATGAGCTGTATAACCATAAGAAGGACAATAATGAGCCCTGTTATCGTAGTCATGGTCGCCATTTCATCCCTGCCAGAATGTTTAAGCACTTGGTTTAATATTGATACTAAAATACCTATGGCAGCTATTCTAAAAATTAAATTTATATCTATTGCCATCAATAACCCTCCCCTATCATATTAGAATTATTACCATTGCCAATCCCAACAGAACACCCAGTCTGTTAAACATTCTTCCGTTTTTATCCTTCTCATTACTAGCCTCAATTTTCTGCTCCATTAGGAGCTCTTGAGTATATTTGAAATGTTTCTTTTGAGTTTCCTTATTACCAACCCCTAGTTCCTTGGAAAAGTCTATGATTATTTCTATATCATCCTTTGAAAGGGATAAATAGTCAATATTTTCCTCTATAGTCATTCGCCACGTTTCTTCAATATTTAGACCAGTCCTTTCGCTTAGCTTTTTCCATGCATCATCAAATATCCATGATATGCTTTTGTGACTCCTTCCAGCTACTTTCTTCATTGCCACCGGCAATGGTGTGCTGTAGTATAGTATGTCGGTTTCTAAACTATTAAGGGCCCCTATAAAGTAGCCAAGCTGCTTCACCCTAAGGCTGTATCTTAAGGCTACTAGATAGCCTATCGCCCATGATGAAAGTAATAAAGCAATGACTATAATTATCTTAAGTACCATAATCATCCCTCCTATCCAGTAGGAGTTCATCATTTAAGGTGCTATTACCACTTAAGTCGATGATTTCCTTTACAGTTCCGACCTTTGGTTTGTTTGTCAGTATTATAATTCTTTTAAATACCTTACTCTCTATTAAACTATTTATCCTATTCCTTCTACTAACTTCTTCTATACTGTCCCCGTGGACAGTGGTAATAAATTTAACCCCTGCATTCATCGCCTCCTGCAAAGCGTATATATCTTCATCTCTACCAATTTCATCCGTTGCGATAACCCTTGGAGACATTGATCTTATAAGCATAAGCATTCCCTCAGCCTTTGGACATCCATCCAATACATCGGTCCTAATTCCCACATCTTTTTGGGGTATTCCATCATAACAGCCAGCTATTTCGGATCTTTCATCTACCACTGAAACGTTTATTCCTTTGAAATTGTATTTATTACTTCCACTGCTTATAAGCCTTATAATATCCCTCAGTATCGTGGTCTTACCGCAGCCAGGAGGAGATACTATAAGGGTGTTATGTATCGAATCAGAGCCCTTAAGTATATGCTTGATGACCTTTTCACCACAGCCGATTTTTTCTTTAGATATACGGATATTTAATCCGGATATATTTTTTATGGTTTTAACCCTATTGCTTTCAATTATCGTTTTACCGCTTATCCCTACCCTATGTCCACCTTTTATGGTGATAAATCCATTCCTTATCTCCTCCTCAAGGGCATAGGCTGAGTAATCTGTGACTAATTGAAAGCACGTCTTTATATCATCCCTATTTATTTCAATCACTTCGTGTTTTACCTTTGAGGTTCTTCCCTTTTCAGTAAGAAAGAAATCCTCACCTTGGCAATTGATTATTAGGGGATTATTTACCCTAAGTCTTATTTCTTCAATATCACCTATAAATCTGTTTGGTAGATTGCTAAATATTTGCCTTAGCCTGATTGGTAATATCTCCAATATCTCTTTGCCATTTAAAGCTCTACCTTCTCTGCCATAGCTTTTATAGACCTTAAGCCTTTTATCCTTTGTATTTTCCATAACATGTCCCTCCCTTTATAAATAATATTTTTCAAACAGAAATTTATGCTTGTTTTTTGCAAAAAAAATGTAAGCCTGATACTTTCGTATCAGGCTTACATTTTTCAAAAAAGATTTATAAGAATATCCCTTATCTCAACCTATACTATATATGTTCTTTATCGTCGCAGCAGCAATCTCCACATTCTTCTGAAATATGTATTGTTTCATCACATTCAGGGCAAGCAACTTCCATTTCACAGTCTTCATCAAACATATCTTCATCTACATAGATTGATTCACCACATGTAGGGCATTCAAGCTCATCAAAGTCAATAAAATCTTCATCTTCGAGCTCATCATAGAATTCATCTTCTAAATCACTTAAGTCTTCGTCGATTGCATCAACGTACTCGTTTACATCTGCTAAACCCTCATCAAGCTCACCTATTGCCTGGGCAAAGTCATCAAGGATATCAATAATATGAACCAAAAGCTTGCCTTCCTTAGAGTTGGCATCTAACTCCATACCGTCTGCTAAACCCTTTAGATATGAAACCTTTTCATTTAAATAGCTCATATGTGTTCCTCCTCATTGTTTATATTTAAAGGAATTTGAATAATTGACATATTAATTTCAAAGCCAAGGCACTAGATATAACTCTACTTTAGCTCTTAGATTTTGAAATTAATAAAATGTATTATACAATTTCCTTCTTAAAAAAGTATCATTTGTATTATAACCCTTATGCTCTTGATAAATACTCACCAGATCTAGTATCTATCTTAACTTTATCTCCTTCATTTATAAACATAGGTACTTGAACTTCAGCACCGGTTTCAACCTTGGCACGCTTTGTAACATTAGTAGCAGTGTCACCCTTAACTCCTGGCTCAGTTTCAACTATTACTAGTTCAACAAAGTTAGGAGGAGCTACTTGGAAGCATTTCCCATTATAGAATTTTAACGTAGCGTTATCATTTTCCTTTATGTATTTCATTGCATCTTCAACCTGTTCTTCCACAAGTGGTATTTGCTCATAGGTTTCATTATCCATAAAGTAGTAAAGCTCACCATCATTATATAAATACTGCATCTCTTTAGTTTCTATATGAGCCTTAGGAAACTTATCATTTGGATTAAATGCCTCTTCTCTTATTGACCCAGAAATAATGCTTCTATACTTAGTTCTTACAAAAGCAGCTCCCTTTCCCGGCTTAACATGTTGAAAATCTACAACTACATAAGGTTGACCATTAATTTCAAAAGTCACACCTTTTCTAAAATCTCCTGCTGAAATCATCTAACTATCCCTCCATAAAATTTTAAAAGTTTCTTTAATCCTGATTATTCATAAAAAGTTTAAAAGAGTGCAGTAATTTAACATGGTTAATATTATATTTTAAGCTTATAGCTCAATTAAATGTTTAGGCGATTTTGATAAAATCTCACATCCATCTTCCTTAACCACAACTAAATCTTCAATCCTTACTCCGCCAAAGTCAGGTACATAGATACCCGGTTCGTCTGTAACCACCATATTCTCTCTCAAAGTATCTTTACCTAGTGGAGATAATCTTGGCGACTCATGCACCTCTAATCCAACACCATGTCCTAGCCCATGTCCAAAATAATCACCATAACCCTTTTCCTTTATAATGTCACGGGCAACTTTATCTGCTTCAAATCCTGTAACTCCGGATTTAATAGCCTTAAGAGCTGCTTCTTGAGCCTCTAAAACTATATTATAAATCTCTTTTTGTTTATCGGATGCCTTACCGATTACAACGGTTCTAGTCATATCTGAACAGTATCCATTATAAATACAACCAAAGTCAAGAGTTACAAAATCACCATCTTCTATCACCTTATGGGATGCTATTCCGTGGGGCAGAGACGAACGTATTCCTGAAGCCACTATGCTCTCAAAAGAAGTTCCAGAAGCTCCATTTTTCTTCATAAAGGCTTCAATTTCCAAGGATACTTCCCATTCTGTAATGCCGGGTTTTAATATACCGCATATGTACTCAAAGGTTTTATCTGCTATTTCAGCAGCCTTTCTTATTTCATTTATCTCGTCTTCATCCTTGATAGCTCTAATTTTAGGTAATGTGTCCTTAAGTGGAATTAACTCAACATCATTTAATTTTTCTTCAAAATCCTTATACTGACTAACCGTCATAAATCCATCTTCAAAGCCAAGCTTCTTAAGACCCAATTCATTTAATATATCATATATCTTTCTATCATTAGTATGTTCAATTATTTCAAAACCTTTACATTGCTTATTTGATTGTTGGACATATCTAAAGTCTGTTATGAATAAGTTCTTCTTCTCAGTAATAACAACATAACCAGCAGACCCCGTAAATCCAGATAAATATCTTCTGTTCTCAGGCTTAAATACTATAGCAGCATCTACACCCATTTCTACAATGCTTTTTCTAAACTTTTCAACCTTAGTGTTCATTTATATACCTCCATTATAGTATATTAATGTTAACTGGCAATTAAATTTTCCACTTCCTACTAAATAATAATAACATAAAAACATTATTTTGAATATAAATATTATTTACAAAAGCCTTGAATTGTAAACTAAAGAGTAGAAAAATAGCTAGAGAGTACCTAGATGTTGAATAGGTGCTCTCATTTAGTAAAGTAACTAATGCTTC
>JANQEZ010000294.1 GCA_028278115.1 Clostridia bacterium | reverse complement strand
ATATTTTGATATGTATAAATTAACATTTACTTCGGATTCTCTATAGCATAAGCGAAAAGGAAATATCAAATACCCCCGGCTGCATGAACTAGCACAAGGAGTGAATTTAGGAAGATTTTAAATAATAAAATCAAAAAAACATCTTGACAAATGATAAAAATGAAATTATAATTTATTTGTAACCATTACAAATATGTTTCTGTTACACATTAGTGTTTTTTATTATATTTCTATAAAAAAGATAACAATTTATAAATATAGCTATTTTAGGTAAAGCCTTTAATTTATAGACATTACAACCTATATAGATGTGTGACTTAGAAACTTAACCTTTTTTTGAAATATTTCGTAAGCCAAAACTACAATGACTATTTGGCTAATAGCTAACGGCTGACAGCTCACAGCAAAACATTGAATGTAAAACTTCTCGGTCACACATCTATAGCTACAACAAATATTTTGATGCTTATAAATCAGCGTCTAATGTATAAAATTTATCTATCTTTCACATCATAGAATATTAATAAACAGAGAAAGGAGTGCAGCTCATGTCATCTAATTTTTACACGGATTCTTTTTTAAAGAATAATGAGAAGGAAAAGGCTGAAAAAAATAAAGAGCAGGAAACAATATCTGCAATGTTAAATGAATTAAAACAAGTAGTGAATCGTTTAGATAATATTGAAAAATCTATGTCCAAATAATCCTTTTAAGTTATTAAAAAATAAATATGCAGCATTTGTATAGTGGGTTTTATTTCAATACAAGGGCTGTATTTTTTTGTCTATAAAAATATTAAGCCCTTTTAATCTGATTTATTTTAGATTAAAAGGGCTTTGTATAATAAAATTATTTTTTATTTGCTATGCATCTTCAGTTTTAACTGAATCTTCCACTAGCATATTTATCCTTTCAATTTCTTCCTTTGTGAAATAACGCCATTTACCCACAGGCAAGCTACCAATATGTATATTCATAATCCTGACCCTCTTTAGTTTAACTACATTATATCCTAAAAATTCACACATTCTTCGTATTTGCCTATTTAATCCTTGGGTTAAAATTATCCTAAAGGTATATTTACCTTCTTTTTTTACAAAGCATTTTTTTGTTATTGTATTTAATATGGGAATCCCATTTGCCATTTTATTTATAAATCCAGGTGTAATTGGTTTATCTACCTTTACTACGTATTCCTTTTCATGATTATTTCCTGCCCTTAAAATTTTATTTACTATATCTCCATCGTTTGTCAAAAATATTAAGCCCTCAGAGGGTTTATCTAAACGTCCGATGGGAAATATTCTCTTTGGATAATTGATATAATCAATTATATTGTCCTTAATTTTATGCTCTGTGGTACAAGTAATACCTACAGGCTTATTAAAGGCAAGGTAGACGGTTTTATCCTTAGGCTTTAGTGTTTTTCCATTTATCTTCACATTGTCTTTAAAGCCCACCTTTGTTCCCATTTCTGCCTTCATGCCATTTACAGTAACTCTACCCTGCTCTATAAGCTTGTCTGCCTCTCTCCTAGAACAGAATCCTGTGCTGCTTATGAACTTGTTTAGCCTTATTTCACCCCTATCCTTCTTATGGGGAGCTTCTTTGTGCTTTGTCTTTACTTTGTTTTTCCTTGGTTTATTAACTTTTCCCATATCCACCTCTTTAATAGCTGTATTGATAGTATTATTTCCTAATTATATGTTATTAAAGCTTCAAAACTATAAATTTTTTTAAACATGTAAAACTCATTTAAAAATTTACATTCTGATTTTTTGAATAGCTAAGCTTTGAGAGCAATTCAAAAAATCAGAATGCAAATCATTTATTGCTGTTTATATATAAATATGGCTTAGAAAAAGAGCTGCCTTTTCCTATGATTTTTAATCATAATAGGACAGCTCTTTTATTAAGTCTAGATAGTTTACTTTGACTTTAACTCATAATCTTACACATGCTATTTGAGAATTCTACAGGATCATCTATTGGAAGTCCTTCAATCAGTAGTGCCTGATTATATAGCAAATTGGTATACAGTTTTAGTTTTTCCTCATCATTTTCAAATGCGTCCTTTAAAGAGCTGAAAACTTCATGATTTACATTTATCTCTAAAACCTTATCGGCTTTGACCTCTTGATTATTAGGCATTGCACTTAATATTTTTTCCATTTCGATTGATAATTCACCTTCATTTGACAAGCATACGGGATGTTTCTTCAATCTTTTCGACACCCTAACAGCCTTTACTTTATTTTCCAAAATGTTCTTCATTTTCTCAAAAATCTCTTTGTTTTCATTTTCTTTACTGTCTGACTCATTCTCCTTTTCATCTGACTCTATTCCCAAATCTCCACTAGATACAGATTTAAACTCCTTTTCCTTATAGGACATCAATATCTTTACAGCAAATTCATCTATATCATCTGTAAAGTATAATATCTCATATCCTTTATCTGATACCAGCTCAATTTGAGGCATCTTTTCAATTTTTTCATTGGTTTCTCCAGATGCATAATAAATATATTTTTGTTCCTCTGGCATTCTTTCCACATATTCATCTAAGGTTACCATCTTCTTATCCTTTGAGGAACAGAACATCAATAAATCCTGTAGGAAGTCTTTGTTCATTCCATATCCATCATATACTCCATATTTTATTTGTCTTCCAAAGGCTTCATAGAATTTATCATATGACTCTCTCTCATTGTTTAATAAGCTTAGTAGTTCCTTTTTAATCTTATTTTTGATATTTTTAGCTATGAGCTTTAGCTGTCTATCATGCTGCAGTAGCTCCCTAGATATATTAAGGGATAAATCCTCTGAATCCACCATACCTTTGACGAAGCTAAAATAGTCTGGAAGCAAATCTTGGCATTTATTCATTATGAGTACACCATTTGAATAAAGCTCCAGCCCCTTTTCATATTCTTTGGTATAGTAATCAAATGGTATATTTTCTGGTATGAAAAGTATAGCATTATATCTTACCATACCATCGGCCTTAATATGTATATGCTTTAAAGGTTTATCAAATCCATAACGCTTTTCAGAATAGAAGTTTTCATAATCCTCATTAGTAAGCTCCGATTTGTTCTTTCTCCAAATAGGAATCATGCTGTTTATGATTTTTTCTTCAATAAAATCTTCATACTCATCCTCTGTTCCCTCTTTAAGCTTTTTTTCTGTAATGTCCATTTTTATAGGATATTTAATGAAATCAGAGTATTTCTTAACTATTGATTTTAATGAGTACTCATCTAAATATTCATCATATTTTTCATCTTCTGTGTTTTCTTTAATCTTAAGTATTATGTCAGTACCCACACAGCTCTTTTCACATTCTTCTATATTATAGCCATCTGCTCCTTCTGATTCCCATTTATAGGCTTTATCACTGCCAAAGGCTTTACTGATAACAGTAACTACATCTGAAACCATAAATGCAGAATAAAAGCCTACACCAAACTGTCCAATGATGTCATAGCCATCCTTCATCTCGTTTTCCTTTTTAAATGATAGTGAACCACTTTTGGCAATCGTTCCAAGATTGTTTTCAAGCTCTTCCTTTGTCATTCCTATACCGGTATCACAAACCTTTAAAATTCTATTTTCCTTATCAGCGGTAACCTTTATAAAGTAATTTTCTCTATTAAAGGTCAAGGATTCATCAGTCAAATCCTTATAATACATTTTATCAATTGAATCGCTAGAGTTTGAGATAAGCTCTCTTAAAAATATCTCTTTATGGGTGTATATAGAGTTAATCATCATATCCAGCAGTCTTTTAGATTCTGCTTTAAATTCCTTCATTACCAATTAAATCTCTCCTTCCACTTTCAACTTAAGTATAAAAAAAAGTAATTAGCACTCTCATACTTTGAGTGCTAATTACTTTTTACCATATTCTCATTTTTGTGTCAACATTTTCAAGGGATTTTTTATGAAAAATCAACAATATTGTATAATTTATATTTCTACAATGATTGACATTAAAAAATACCTCAAGCATAATTATGCCCAAGGAAAATAATATAAGATATGAAGGCATAAAATCCATAATTAGTTTTTATCAAGAAACGTTGGAAAGAATACTTGGAGCAGAGGATGATATGCTTAGCTTTTTTACAAAAATTGATTTAGGAGTAAAGCTTTAACTCCCTATTCCATAAAATCCATAGTGGAACTTAATTTTTTTCGAGATTCTTCCTAGGCAAAGCTGATATGACTATTTGTCTCATGGCAAAATATCGAAATTGAAGCTTCTTAATTACAAATTTATATTTTAATCTCAATTAGTTAAGGGATGTTTCAGAATGAATAATTCCGCCTTGGTTGAAATTGATTCATTCTGAAACATCTTGGGTATGGACTTAAGATTGGTCCTTGTGAGACAATCCCTTTAACTCATAAAATTATCTAACAAAGTTCATAAGCACCTTATTTTCTTTTTCTGGCTCTTTAACAGTCCCTTTACCATTTTCAATTAATTTCATAATCCATGCCATATTTTTTCCAAGTACTCTCATAATCTGTACCCCTTCTTCATCCTTAAGAACCTCTTCAGGGTTCATTCCATGAATGACATTCCAATAATTGGAAGTGGGAATTACCATTTCTGAGTAGTTTAAATAGTTATTCAACTGGTCAAAGGTTGGAAGTCCACCAGATCTTCTCACGGCAGCAACCGACGCCCCTACCTTATGTCTTAGTAACCCACCATTAACACCTGCAACTAAAAAAACTCTGTCTAAGAAGGACTTCATAGTTCCTCCAATTGCAGAATAGTGAACAGGAGACCCTAAAATTATTCCATCGGCTTCCTTCATCTTTTGAATCCATTCGTTAACATCATCTCCTGGAATCACACATTTTTCATTTCTATTCTTTGCACATTGCCAGCATGCAATACAGCCCCTTACTGCCTTGGAGCCAACATTGATGATTTCCGTTTCAATTCCTTCCTTTTCTAACTCCTGACAGACTATCTTTATTGCATGATAAGTATTCCCTTCCTTATTGGGGCTTCCGTTAAAAGCTAATACCTTCATTTTATATCCTTCCTTTCTATGTGATCTAACATCTAATCTAATATAATATATTACTCTTTAAAACAGATTATATGATAATTGGGATTAACTAACAAGTATGCACTTTTTAGTAAGATAACTAACATACAGGTAAGATTTTAAAGAATACTAACTTACAGAGATGGGTAAAGAGCTTTTTCCAGCCTTAAATTTATTACAAAAGTGGTCTCTTAGGTATTTCTCGATTTAGATATAGACTAAATAGGAATAGTCGATATCAGAATTTTAAGCCTGACAAAATCTCTACAACTAACTCTTTCAAATAATAGTTCAAGCTTTAAATCTTTAAAGCCTGACCCAAAAAATTATACAGGGACAGGCTTTTATAATTATATTATTATTTCTATATTCTCTCCTAAAATTCCTACATGTGCTCCCTTTTCAACTAAGTTCTTTTTAGCGGGATGAACTAAAAGCCATTTATTTACCATAAATAACAGCTCACTCTCCTGCCCCTTTGTATTACTGATTTCCTTTAATGGTGTATTTGTTCCCTTTGGAAGTATTATTATACACTTAAAGCCTTTTTCACTGGTTTTACAGGGGGCAAAATGAAGGGTAGTCTGATATATTTCAACAGCTATTCCCTTAGGTATAAAAAAAGCTTCTACATTGCTGGCTTCATAGGTATTATTTTTAATATCTTGAACATTCCCTAAAAGGAGGATTATGTCTGTAGCTGCTACATTAATTTCACTGCACTTATGATATTCAAGACCGTTTAAGCTAAAGTTCCTACCGTTACAAAAGCCTATTTGTATAGGTATTCCTCCATAAAAGATATTGGATAATTCATCATTTATCCTATCCCTTTCCATCTCTGGAACAGATGCCTTATAGACATTGCCTTCCTCTGGTATTTCTGTATTTTCTTCCATAAATTTTATCAGATTTGTAAAATCGAATTCATTTATTATTCTTCCATATTTACTAAAGCCTTTACTATCTATTTCTTTTATTTTTATATGCTTATTAATCCTTCTTAGCTCCTCTAATATCATATATCTACACTCCTTTAGAAGCGTCAGGGTCAGGCTTTTATAATTTTATAATTATAACCCGAATTATAAAATTATAAAAGCCTGACCCTGAAAACCACTAAAAATCACTAAAAAATCAAACTGCTGCAGCTCTTTTAAATAAATCTACATGTTTAGAATTCTTTCTGTAAAATACAGCCGGTTCTCCTATTGGGACTTCTATTTCATGTTCTCCGCCTTTATATTCTCTGCCGCTCCACAGATGAACCCATTCATCCTCTGGAAGATATACATCCCAGGTTGTCTTGCCTTCCTGATAGACCGGTGCAATTAACATATCTCTTCCCAGCAGATATTCATATTTTATATCATAGGAAAAATCATCATCTTCATAGTGCATAAATATCGGTCTTTGGACTGGAATACCCTTTTCCGAGTTTATTTTTACCAGCTCTTTAATATACTGCTTTAATGTTGTATAGACCTTAGTCATTTTTGTAAGGTGCTTAATTGCTTCGTCGTCATTATAAACTTGGAAATTTTCACTTGGTCTGTTTCCTTCATGGGACCTCATTACCGGGGTAAATGCTCCCATTTCAACCCATCTCATAAATAGCTCCTTTGAACGTATATTGCCGTGAAGACTTGTATATCCACCAATGTCACTATGGTGAAGTCCGCATCCAGTCATTCCTAGAGATAATGCACCAGGAATTACAGAAGCCAGACCATCATCGAGACTCCAATTAACGCTTTGATCTCCTCCCCACATCAAGGTGCAATATTTTTGATTTCCTGTAAACCCAGCCCTCATAAAATACACTACTTCACCTAGTTTGCCCGCTTCTTTAATGGCATCATAGTTTACTTTAGCCCATATTGCCGGCCAAGCATTATGCATGATTTCTGCACTAACTCCATTACTTAAGTGGCAATCCGTAGGTAAATATTCCCCGAAATCCGCCATCCATCCATCGAGTCCAAATCCAATTAGATTTTCCTTGATAACTTCCTTATACCAATTTACTGCTTCCTCCTTGGTGAAGTCAACGATACCGCAATAGAATTCACCAAAATCCACTAGATATATTTCACCTTTATCATTTAATGCCAAATACCCCTTTTCTGCTGCTGTTTTATATAAATCACCTTCTACTGCCACATAGGGATTTATATAACCCATAAAACGGATTCCCCTCTCTTTAAGCTCAAGTATTTTTTTGTCTAGCTGGGGATAGATTTCAGGATCCCACTTCCAATTCCACATTAACCGTTTTCCAAAGGAGGTTATTCTAAGCCCCTGCCAGTCTTGACACCAGAGAGCTGCAATTGGAACTCCCTTTTCAATCATCTTATCCATGGTATCTATAACGAACTCTGTTCCCCCTTGGATTCCCAATATAAAACCGTTATATACCCAATCTGGAAGCTCCGGCTGTCTTCCGAAAAACCCTGTCAGTTTTTCAACTAATTCCAAGTAGGTATCTCCAGCTTCAAATTGAATGTATTTTGGAATATCCCATACTTGAAGCTCGTGAAAATCTTCATTCCTAAAGTCAAAATTTAGGTATGCTGTACTTTCTAAATGGCAGTAGTATTTTTTAGTCGATATAAAGGTGGGCTGAGGATAGTTTGTGGTATAATAATCTCCACCGGCTTTATCCTTTACGTCTGCCTGCCATGTAGTGTATGTGTTTTTATTTCTTCCCACTCCCGGCTCCGAGGTCCAAATAGGGAAGTTTTTCCCCCTCAGATTAAAATATGATAGCTGCTCGCCACATCCATATATTTTTTCAGACTCGTGGGCATTTATTCTAATCCACAGCCTGTTTATTTCAGCATTGGCTTCATTAAAATATATCCTCAATCTTCCAGCTTCCATTTTAGCTTCTAGCTTAAGCTCTGGTTCTTCCTGTCCTTTAAATTTTCTAAGCTCTATAAAATATCCATCTTTATTTTCAGATACCTGTGCGTATGTTAAGGGGGATCGCTGAACTACATAGTCTTGAATTTTAAAGTTCCCCCTATACATGTCAATATTTGCTTCACCATATCCCATATATATAAAGGGCTTATTAGAGGAATGTGAAATTATCTTCCTTCCGTCCAATTCAATTGAAAAACCATTTGCTGATTTTATTAGTTTCATGGTATTTTAAACCCCCTCTTGATTCTATTTAATAATATAAGCCTTTTATAATCATGGGAGGCTTTAAGCCTAATTCCATTAGGCTCAGATTGTTGACAAAGTCAACAAGATGACAGGCTTCTCCGAAATCCGAAGTTCGAGGCGTGCTGAAAGTGAGAGGTCGCAGCGTATAAAGAAATAGGTAAGAGTTCTCACTTGAGGCAACAACGAAGAAATTCGGGTTTGTCAACAGCCTAAGCCTAATTCCATTAGGCTAAAACCTCCTTCTTTTATGCTGTGCCCTTTGAATCCCCACCCGCAACTTTATTTACCAAATATTCTGTATATTTTTTATGCCAAGTTGTATGGGCTATATATCCAATGATAATAGTTACAACTAAAAACACTCCAGATACTGGTAAGAATGATGGAGAAACCACACCCTCTGTATAGGCTAAGCCTATTTTTGAGAACAAGATATATGTAAACATCATAGCAAATACTAAGATTACAGATATAAGTGGAGTATACCTCCAAGGAGTCATATCAACTCTAGCTCTCTTTTCATATTTCCAAGGCTCTTTTCTTGGATATACTTTACTTATAGTAATCATAATTGCAACTTCAACCCAGAACAATATGAAGTAAACATGAACGAAGTGAATAGAAACCGTCCATCCAAATAACCATTTCATTCCCCAAACTAACATAAAGTAGGTTATTACGTGGAAATACACAGCTACCTTTGCTGCAATGGCTGGAACACGTTTAGTTAAAACTCCTACCATCACAAGCACTATAATTGGAATGTTAAAGAATCCTGTAAATCTTCTGATTAAATCCCACAGACCATCTGGTGCATTCATAAGCATAGGAGACACTATGAAGGATACTAACGCAACTACTATACCAAATGCCTTAGAAACTTTAATTAATTTTTGATCATCGGCATTTGGATTGACATTTGGTTTATAAATATCCAATACAAACATGGTAGCAGCACTATTTAATAGTGAGTTGAATGAACTAAGGACTGCTCCAAGTAATACAGCTAAAAAGAAACCTGATAATGCAGTCGGTAATAGATTACTTACAAGGGTTGGAAAAGCCAAGTCAACAGATGTTAATCCCTCACCATACAGGTGGAAGGCAATAACACCCGGAATCATCATCATAAATGGAACTAGTATTTTAAAGAATCCAGATAACAATACTCCCTTTTGACCCTCTGCAAGATTCTTAGCTCCCAGTGTTCTTTGAATTACGTATTGATTAGTTCCCCAATAGAATAGATTTGCATAGACCATTCCAGTAAAAATCGTTCCAAATGGAATAGAATCCGTAGGCGAGCCTATGGCGTTTAATTTTTCTGCATGGGTTATTGTTATTTCCTTTATTCCTGCCAATACGCTTCCATTTCCAAGGGCAAGGAATCCTAAGATAGGCATTAAGATGCCAATTATTAATAGTCCCACACCATTGATGGTATCGGAAACTGCTACTGCCCTTAAGCCTCCAAATATCGCATAAATAGCTCCTATAATACCAACAATCCATACAACCAGCCATACGGATTGTGAATAAGAGATTCCCAAAAGCTCAGGAACATCAAAGAGCTTCAATACTGCAAGTGATCCTGAGTATAGAACTGAGGGGATAGTTACAAGTACATAGCCTAACATAAAAAGATAAACTGAAAGTCTTCTAACCCCATCGTCATAACGGGTCTTTAAGAATTGCGGCAAGGTAGAAAATGCACCGCCCAGATATTTAGGAAGTAGGTATATGGCAAGAACGATAATTGCTACCCCAGCCGTAACCTCCCATGCCATATTCGACATGTTTAAACGGTAGGATTGACCATTTAGACCTATAAGCTGTTCCGCCGATAAATTAGTAAGTAATAAAGACCCTGCAATAAATATGCCAGTAAGCCCACGACCTGCTAGAAAGTAACCATCTGCACTAGATACTTCCCCCTTGGTTTTCAGATAAGATATCCATGCAACTAATCCCATAAAAAATGCACAGCTCAAAATAGTAAACATTACATTCATTTTAACACCCCCATTATAAATAAGTACAAAAACAATTTAGTTCCCTTTTTTAAAAGCAATTTCTCTAATAAATCCTTTAAGACTTATTCCTATGTACTAGTATTTTTTCTAGAAGATATTGCAGACAAACGTTTTCCTTTGGTCTATTAGAGACTGGCGGAAAGAGAAGTTATCTTATAACTTCCCAGATTGTTGACAAAGTCAACAAGATGGCAAGCTTCCCTGAAATCCGAAGTTCGAGGCGTGCTGAAAGTGGGAGGTCGCAGCGTATAAAGAAATACGTAAGAGTTCTCACTTTTAGCAACAACGAAGAAATTCGGGTTTTGGGGCAGCTTGAGAAGTTATCTTATAACTTCCCAACCCATTAGCTTTGCTAAAATTTCAAATGGCTTCACAAAGTCTCCATAGGACATAACAACATGGTGGGCTACTCCCGTGTAGGCTACTTGTTCAACTAGGTCCTTTATATGTTTATTAAATCTTACCTTTGCATATGTTCCTTTTAGCTCTTTTTCCATTGGTATAGCTTCTCCTGTTCCAATATAAAGTCTTGTTTTACCCCTTGCTGAATCTATTCTGAAGATATTTATCTTACCGGATTTCATAACAAAATCCGCTGTAACTCCACGTCCTCCTGCAAAATATGGATCTAGGCTTCTTTTAGATTTACCATCCCAAAGATTAGATGGAGCTACACCACAATGCCACATAAGGGCAAAGTCTTCCTCAAAGTTTACCTGGGAAAGGTCAGCTAAAAACGGTGTCTTGGCACCAGCGGCCTTTGCAGCTATCATGGTTAATGTCCCTTCGAGATCACCTTCACAGCCCATAACATAGTCCTGGGACTGAAGAATTGACATGGCAGCACATGGCGAAATGCCATAATTATTTGCATATTCAGGCCAACAGCGTACTGCTAAACCTGTAAGGCTATTTGCATCCATGAACTTCTTAGCTGAAGCTATGAGCCTAGCTACTTTATTTATTTGCTCGGAGGTTACAGCCGATACATCGAATTTTTTCTTTATTTCCTTTTCTCCTTGGCTAATCTCATCTTCACTCACTTCTTGGCTGTACATTGCCGATATAGGAAACTGGTCTACCAGTACTCCAATCTCTTTAAATGTCCTAAGCTCATCTACTGCTAGGTTAAAAAATCCATGGGCTCTAAAGCCGGCAAGGCCAATATGAGCTTTTTCAAGGGCACTTTTAATTCTTACTGCATCTATCCAATCCACATCTATTTCATCTGCAATCCTTACATGAAAGGTGTCATTTCCCGACTTATAAAGGTTGGAAGCATTTAGATTTAATCCGCATACTGAATTAAGTCGGATTTTGCCTCCATCATAGGGAAGTTCATTAAATGCCCATAGAAGTATGGGTTTTCTAATTACTTTATCTAGGATTAAAGCCAGATGTCCAAGATGAAAGGTTCCACTTATTATTACAACACCGTCCACTGCCTTTGATGCTAAATCTTTGGCAGCCTTTTCTGCATCTTCTACCTCTATAACTAGGTCTTCAATAATTTCAAGGTCTAGATTTTGTAATTTTCTAAGGTCTTTTTTCCTGGCATCATATATTTTCTTTGCTGCATTATAATCAAATGTTTTTCTAGCTAAGCACACAACTCCTAGCTTGATAAGCTGCTTCATTGTCTAACATCCCCTCTTACATATCTAAACAGATAGTTTTTTTCTATCTATCTCTAATAACTTTAATCGCAGCTGAAAAGTCTTCTTTATCAAGTCCCATGGCCATAGCTCCTTCATAAACCCTTCTTGCATTTTCTGCCCCAGGCAGCTTGATTTCTAGCTCCTTTGATAGATTTATAGCTATATTTATATCTTTGTTCATATTTTCTACTGAGAAGGCAGTGGTGAAATCTTCATTTTTTATAGCATTTTTCTTACCGTCCAAATAGAAGTTTTGTCCTCCGCCATAGGATATGGCAGTAACTACATCATCAAAGCTTAAGCCGCTTTTTTCTGCCAATGCAATAGTCTCATTTACTCCATTCTGAATTTGAGCCACAAGCATATTGTGACATATTTTCATCACAAGCCCTAAGCCATTATCTCCCATATGTATCAAATTATTTCCCATACAGGAGAGGACAGGTCTTGCTCTTTCATATGCCCCTTTATCCCCACCAACGTAAATTCCAAGCTCACCCTTTATTGCCGCTGGCTTGCTTTTTACAACAGGGGCATCCAGCATTAAACATCCCTTTTCCTTTACAAGTACTGACAATTCCCTTGATACAGAGGGATCAATGGTGCTCATATCCATAAGGATTTTTCCAGGTGTTAAAACCGGCAAAAGCTCACTATAAACTCCTTTAACATGTTGACTTTTAGGAACCATTGAAATGATTAAATCACATTTTTCCCCTATT
The DNA here is from genome assembly GCA_028278115.1 of Clostridia bacterium. Taxonomy (GTDB): domain Bacteria; phylum Bacillota; class Clostridia; order Peptostreptococcales; family Caminicellaceae; genus JANQEZ01. The sequence goes on along the minus strand of JANQEZ010000294.1, from coordinate 960 downwards.
TCTTTGTTAGAAGCAGCAGCCTTAGCTCCTATATCGACTAATTTTTTTACTTGTTCTTCATTTATGTCATATACCAAAACTTCTTTACCGCTCTTTTTAACTATGTTTTCACACATTGCTTCTCCCATTATTCCAAGACCAATAAATCCTATTCTCATTATTTATCACCTCCTATCTCAGTTTCATCCCAAGCCTCCTTAAATACTCGGAGTCCATGGGTTGTAAAGGGATGATAAAAGCTGTCTTTATATACATTAAAGCCGCATGTTACTATATCGGCTCCTGCCTTTGCGGCATCTGCAATTTGTTTTCCATTTCTTAAAGCAGCTACTATTATTTCTGTTTTGATGTCATAATTTTTATATATTTTAACTATATCCTTGATATATTGTTTACAGTCCTCACCACTGCTTTCCTTCCATCCAACAAAGGGTGATACAAAATAGGAATTAATTCTTCCTACCTGTAACGCCTGAGATGGTGAGAAAACTAGAGTCACGTTTGTTCTTACTCCCTCTTTTGTAAGTGTCTTAGCAGCAATTAGACCTTCTTCTGTACAAGGTATTTTGATTATAAAGTTCTCAGATAATTCAGATATTTTTTTAGCTTCATCAATCATCTCCTGGGAGCCTTCAAGGTGTGGATTTATTTCTACTGATATAGGGAAATCCACTCCTTCAAACTCCTTAGCCATCTCCCTTAAAACAGTTAAAAATGGCTTTCCACTTAATTTAATATGCTTTGGGTTAGTGGTTACACCATCAATTCCCCAATTTTTGTAGGCATACCTTATTTCATCAATTTTTGCACTGTCTAAAAAGTATCTCATATTTCTCCCCCCTTAAATATATGGATATATGCTTTTATAATTAATTAAATTTATTAATCATTTTAGTAAAATTTTTTTGAGGTTTCCCCTCAGAATATTTACACTAATATATTATCTCTAATCCTAGAGTT
>JANQEZ010000293.1 GCA_028278115.1 Clostridia bacterium | reverse complement strand
ATCTTCTCTTTTTTCTCCTTTTGTTTCTTTTATTTCTCCTTTTAATTCCTTTAGTTCATCCTTCACTTCTCTTTGCTCCTTAAATACTTCATTCCACTCATCTAGGTCTTCTGGTGAATATTGCTCTACTAGCTTTAGCAGGTCATCTCGCCCATTTTTTCCAGCTTCTCTTACTCTATTCTTTATTTCCCTTGCTTTTGTAAATGCCGGTCTTCTACTGTTTTCTGTTGAATATCCAGCTTCTTCCTCGGTATTGGCAAATGCCGCTGAAGGTATTAGCAATGAAGCTGTCAATGCTGCTGCTAAAAAACCCTTTGCTATTTTAGAATTGTTTAACATGTTTAACACTCTCCTTTAATGTTTTTTTATCTTTACTACAATTACATTATAGGAAATAGTTGTGGGATAAAAATATTATAAATGTGGGATTTTTGTGTAAATATAAAGATGATATTTGTTTTGGCTATTTAAATTTTCTAAGGTTTTACAACTTATGTCCAATACACCTCAAAAAACCAGCAGATAATTAAATCTCTGCTGGTTTTTATTATAATAGGCTTCATTAAAACTCAAGTTAAAGTTTTCACTGGAACCTCTATATAGATTATCTTTATTGATTAATTAGTTTTGCTTCAATCAATAGATTTCTAATGGCTGTTGCTGCTTCTGCGTAGGTGAATGTTCCTTTTGGTTCGATTGTATCTTCGGTTCTACCATTAAAGACCCCTGCACTTAAAGTCTTCTTTACTGCATCGTATGCCCATTCAGATACTTGATCTGCATCTTGGTAGTTATAAATTCTATTGTTATCTACTTCCCCAAGCTTCACAATCTCCATTGCTCTAGCATACATAGTCATGGCTTCTTCTCTGCTAATTTTTGCACTTGGCTTAAATGTACCATCTGTATAGCCTTTGATAATCCCATATTCTGCTGCAATCACAATGGCATCAGCAAATTCACTTGTAATTGCTACATCAGTAAATTGGGTTTCTTTTGCAGCTTTTGTTCTATATATCCCTATTGCTTTTGTTATATACTCTGCAAACTCACTTCTTGTAATCTCTCCGTTTGGCATAAAATCTTCCGGGTTCTTAATTACAAGTCTTGATGCCATATCATTTACATGTTCTTTCGACCAATGATTCTCTACTGATTCAACTCTGATCTGGTTGCTAATAACAGAATAAGTAGAATTCGTAAGGGAGTTCAGTTTTGCAAAATATTTATTGTCTTTAATAAATACTTCTGTTGGAATGTGTGAAAATGTTCCGTCTGGATTGAATAGTATCCCTGTTGTAATATTATTTGGCTTTACTCCTGCTGGTATTTGTATTATTCTTTCCACGTATTGTGTAAATTTAGAAATTTTCACTTCTTTTTCTTTTCCTGTTGATGGTTTTGTTTTCGCTGTAATAGTTAATTCAATGGGTCGGAATATAATCTCATAGTTCTGCTCCTTTGCAAGCTCTGTAATCTTCTGAACCATTTTTTCATCAGCTTTATTAATATTTACTTCAACTTCTATTTTTTCTAAATCCGTTATATCCAGCCCTAGTGCTTGAGCAGCTTTTTCAATCTCCAAATCATTTGCCGGGATTATGTAGTTTATATCGGACGTTTGTACAGAAAGTTTAAATTGGTTTTCATCCATTTTCTTAACAGTATCTCCTGTTAAAACGATTTTTGCTTTCTTGGCCTCTTTAGATTCAACAGGAATTTCTATGATATTATCTAATGTGTTTCTATCCTCTGAGTTTAAATCAAGTTGATCTTCTATAGTTTCTTTTAGTCTTTGATTTACAAGCTCTGGGTTAACCACTAGCTCAACTTGTTTTTCTCCATTTTCCTCTTTTAATGTTTCTATTCCTGCTATATGCTCTTTTCCGTTTACAATCACCTTAGCCTTTGTTTCGTCAGGTTCTGATGATTCTCTTCGTCTTGACGACGATGGTGCCTTTGGTGTTACTTCATTGGAAGCCAAGGAATCTAAGCTGCTGCCAACTTCATTCACTGCATTTACTGTGAATGTATATTTAGTACCATTGGTCAGTCCTGTAACAACAATAGAGGTTTCTAAGCCTGACGCTATTATATTGCCTGGGTTTGAAACAACTCTGTAAGAGGTTATTACGCTTCCACCATTGTCTGCAGGTGCATCAAAGCTTATCCTCGCAAAACCATTACCTGCCGCTGCTTTTACATTTTCAGGGGCATCTGGTACTGTTTTAGGTATTGCACTTACTTCATTTGATTTAGAGCTCTCTCCACCATCATTTACTGCCTGAACTACAAAATAATAGGTTATACCATTGGTTAAATTCTTAGCCTCATAGTTATATACTGTACCGTAAACCCTATCGTAAACAGTACTATATGAATCCGATACTGTACTCATATATATATTATAGCTTGTAGCCCCAGGAACTTCACCCCAGCTAAGCTGAACATGCTGATCTCCAGGCGTTACAGATTGAATTACAGGTGCACCGGGTGCTGGAACCTGAGGGGTTGCACTTACTTCATTTGATTTAGGGCTTTCTCCACCATCATTTACTGCCTTAACTACAAAATAATAGGTTGTACCATTGGTTAAATTCTCAGCCTCATAGTTATATACTGTACCGTAAACCCTATCGTAAACAGTACTATATGAATCCGATATTGTACTTATATATATATTATAGCTTGTAGCCCCAGGAACTTCACCCCAGCTAAGCTGAGCACGCTGATCTCCAGGTGTTACAGATTGAATTGTAGGTGCACCGGGTGCTGGAACCTGAGGGGTTGCGCTTACTTCATTGGATTTAGGGCTTTCTCCACCATCATTTACTGCCTTAACTATAAAATAATAGGTTGTACCATTGGTTAAGTTCTCAGCCTCATAGTTATATACTGTACCGTAAACCGTATCGTAAACAGTACTATATGAATCCGATACTGTACTTGTATATATATTATAGCTTGTAGCCCCAGGAACTTCACCCCAACTAAGCTGAGCATGCTGATCTCCAGATATTACAGATTGAATTACAGGTGCACTGGGTACTGGAATCTGAGGGGTTGCACTGACTTCATTGGAATATTTACTTTCTGCTCCATCATTGGTAGCTTTTATTACAAAGTAATAGGGTATGCCATTATTAAGCTCTGTTACATTGTATTCATATACGGATTCACTGACGGTCATTACTGGATTTTCATATTCTCCTGATATTGTACTTGCAAAGATATCATATCCCTTTGCTCCTTCAACACTATCCCATAAAAGCTTCACCGATTGATTCCCTGGTACGGCCGATTGTAGGGTTGGTTGTGCAGGTGATCTCTTTACCAGAATATTGTAGGCTTTCGTCGTTATACTATCCTCTGCTGTTACATCTACTGTTATTATATTTGAACCTACATTTAGGTTGATATTTTCACTTGCTTGTCCGCTTGTTACTTCTATTCCATTTACTTTTACTGTTGAATTTGCATCCTCTGCAGTTGCTGTTACAGTCATTGTCTCAACTTCATTTTCTACATTTACACTATAGTCCGTTGTTTCACTATCAAATATTGGGTCCAGTGTTCCTTGGCTTACATTTAATCCACTCAAATCAGCATTGGTACTTTTGATAGCGGTAGCTTCTTTATACACCGCTGTAGGAACCATAAAAGTTCCCACCATAAAGGGAGCAGGACTCAAGCTTAAGGTATCAATTACTTCATTAGAAGAGGTATCTATAACACTCATAGAGTTGCCAGAATAATTTATTGTATAGGCATGGGTTCCATCTCCCGAGATACCGATCACATATGGTCCATTATCAACAGATATAGTATCTACCACAGTATTATTGGCAGTATCAATAACAGAAACATTATTACTATCAGCATTTGACACATATACCCTGCTGCCATCGGGAGTTACTTCCGTTGAATGAGGCTCACTTCCCACAGTAATACTTGTGTCTACACTATCATCAGCTACATTTATAACAGAAACCGAATTATCCTCTTTATTAGCTACATAAACTTTTGTGCCATCAGAATTAACTGAAAGCCCATAAGGTTTTCTGCCCACAGAAATCTCACCAATAACTTGATCCGTTGTGATATCGACTATAGATACTTTATTATCTCCCTCTCTAGTGACATAAAGCTTCTGGCCAACCCTCACCAATGCTGTTGGATCACCTGAAACCTCAATATTAGCATCAACCGAATAGGTTTCTGTATCAATAACAGAGAGTGTATCAGACCCTCTGTTTGCCACATAGGCTCTGCTGCCGTCTCCATTAAATGCAACACCATGAGGACTTGACCCAACAACAATTATCTGCTTTACAGTATCCGTTATGGGGTCTATAATCGAAACAGTAGCATCAGCTCTGTTGGTCACAAAAACCTGTTTACCGTTTGGGTTGATTGCTGCACTATTTGGCATTCTTCCAACTGTAATTTTAGCCTTTTCCACAGTATGGTTGCTTAAATCCACAACATCAACAACCTCTGTATTAAAGCTTGTAATATAGGCTTTTGTAAATACATCTTCTTCCCCTGCAGCATCTGCTCTTATTACTGGAATATTTGATGTAATCAATAAAGTAGCTAATATAATTCCCATAATTTTTTTCATAACATTTCTCCCCTCTCTGTTTTTTAAAGTCTTAGTCGTAATTCTAAGGTAAGAACAAAAATGTCTGATGATACATTAAACCTCTGCCAAAATTTAACTGGTACTAGCTTATATTTCACTTCTAGTAACTCACTTTACTTTGTTTCAGCTGTGGAACTTTTCACAAAAATTTTTTGAGTCCCTCAGTAATAAAAAATAGTTAAATTTACCTATTTACATAATATCATATTTATTTGTTTTTTATATATTCAATTTCAAATTTCTTCAGCTTTCTACATATTTTACTTTAATTTAACATTTCTTTTGAATTGATTACAGAGATCGTTTTTAATTAAAAGAGGATTAATCCTATGACACACTAAAATCCTTTATGTCATCAAGAATAATCCTCAAAATCCCTTTATTCACAATATATCTTAATTTACCTTTGGGCTTAACTGTTCACCCTTCATATCCTAAACTGTCTTTATAATTTCTAATACCAATCTAGCAGTATCTACTAAGTCTTTGATTGCAATATGCTCCTGTAATGTATGGGGTTTCTTGTCACCTATACCAAGGTTTACGCTCTTTATTCCATTGACATTTAGTATATTGGTATCACTTCCTCCACCAGTTGAATCGGTAAATGGTTTAAGTCCAATATTTTCACATGCCTTCTTAACAATTTTTACTATTCCATCATTTTCATCTATTTTAAATGCTCCATAGGCCCTAGATGTTTCTATTTCCACTTCAGCTTCAAATTCCTCAGCGGCCTTTTTAAAACACTCTTCCATATGTTCCGTTTGTCTATCCAGCTTTTCATTGCTAAGACTTCTTGCCTCTGCATTTATCTCTACCTCAGGGCATACTATATTAGTGGCCTTGCCGCCCTTTATTATACCAATATTTGCAGTAGTCTCTTCATCAATTCTTAAGAGATTCATTCTATTTATTGCCGATGCTGCTACTTGAATAGCACTTATACCTTCCTCCGGTGAAACACCTGCATGGGCTGGTCTTCCTTTTATTTTAATATCTATTTTATCCTGGGCTGGTCCCTGTATAATAATTTGCCCTGGATCTCCACCGCTGTCTAGAACAAATGCTGTTTTAGACTTTATTTTTGAGTAGTCAAGGTTTTTAGACCCATTAAGTCCGCCTTCTTCTGCTATTGTAAATACAACTTCTATATCTCCGTGGGAAATGTTTTCCTCTTTGATAATTTTTATTGCCTCTAAAATGGCAGCTATTCCTGCCTTATTATCTCCACCTAAGATAGTCGTACCATCGCTATAGATTACTTCATCCTTGATTACAGGTTTAATTCCTTCCCCCGGTGTTACCGTATCCATATGGCAGCATAAAATAATAGGCTCAGCTTCTTTATTTCCCTTTAAAGTAGCGATTATGTTATTTGCATCTGAACCTATTTTTTCTCCAGCATTATCAACTATAACTTCTAGTCCAAGCTTCTCAAGCTCTTGTTTTATGAACTTTGCAAATTCTGCTTCTTTTTTTGTAGGACTGTCGATTTGCACATATTTTATAAATTCCGCTACTATTCTTTCCTTGTTAACCATATTAAGACCTCCAAAATAATTTTTCTTATGTAATATAATATAGATGTGTGACTTAGAAATTTAACCTTTTTTCTAAATATTTCGTAAGCCAAAACTACAATGCCTATTTGGCTAACAGCTAATGGCTGACAGCTCACAGCAAAACATTTAATGTAAAACTTCTGGGGTACACATCTATAAACATATCTTTATTATACTATTGTTGCAGTAAAAAAATCATAAATTTTTTTTAATATAAATTGGACAAAGAGTGTGAAGGCTCCTTGTCGGTTGGTGGTTCGTAGTAAAAATTAAATGACGGTCTATGCCGTCATTTAATTAGTTTTATGGGAGCATTATATTTCCTAATTCGATTATATCTTCTTCTGTTATTTCTGGAAAAGCTACTTCTCCGTCGAAATCAAAATAGTCAAAGGTTCCTTCCATCTTAGTTAGCATTTCAAATTTGACATTTGTTAAGTCAACATCGTCTTCTTCGGACATTGCAGCAAATGTTTGCATAAGGTTGCTCATATCCATATACATATTTTGCATTATCTCTGCTTTTTCATAATTCATTGTTTTCTTATTTATATAGTATTTAGAGTGTATTTCCACATCCATTTGTTCAATTATTTGTTTAGCCATCATTTTACTCATTTCTATTTCAGCTTCGTCCACCCCTTCTATGGTGCTAAGCTCTTGTTGCTCTTCTAAAGAAGCATCTATTATTTGTTGGACATATTCTTTAAAAAACTTTTTATATGAGTCTTTGTCTATATATACATTTATAGTGTAGTACTCTATACCATCTATTTCTTCATTTTCACCATACCATGAATAATTCTTAAAGAATTCCATCTCTTCCCTTGATAGCTGTGCCATGTCTTGAGGGTTATTTCCTTGTAATGACTGTATCTGATTCATAACAGAATCCATATCGGTTTTTATCCACTTATCACCAGTTAGAGCTGTTTTTTGATACTTTGCTGATTCGTCCGTAAAAACTTCACTATGATCTTCTAAATCAATACCATTTGAATTTGTCCTTACTGTCTGCTTTATATAGTTCCTATGTGGATTCTCTATTTGCATATCCATATCTATAAACATGTTCATATTCATACCGTCATCTAATATCTGCTGCTCAAAGTCGTCTTCAGCAGGAAATCCTTCTATTTTCATTGACATATTCATTTCAAGCTTACCGATTGCTTTAAAATTATCTAGCTTCTCAATGTTTTTTCCTGCTAATTCAAGGATTTCCCCAGCCGATAAGCCTTTACGGGTAAAGTACTTTTCATGGGCCTCCTTTGCTTTTTCTATCATATCCTTAGCTTTTTCTTCATTTAACGGCATAAGGGGGTAAAAGGAACGCCTGCTATCTTTTATCATGTCATTTTTAATGGCATATGTGATATAGGGCTTTATTAAGGGGCTAATGCTTTGATTATCTGTAAAGTCCATTTCTTCTTCTATCATTTCTTCTGTTATATTTTTAACCTGCATTCTTTCCCCAAAAACCTTTACCAGTATTACTACAGCTTCTTCTTTAGTTATTATCTTATCTATGTTAAGTCTCTCATCTTCTGAAATAATATCTTTTCGGTAGGCAGCTTCTAAATAAGGTATGTACTCAGAATTGATGCTATCTACAAAATCAGACTCTATGTCCTCTTGGATTTCAATCTCTGCCACTAATATTACTTCCTTAAGAAACTCAGCTTTACTAAATTCTATATCATCTCCAAAGGATATTACTGTAGCAGCAAGTACTGTCAACATTACTAGCAATAATAAAATCTTCTTTTTCATAATTTGCTTCCTCCAATCATAATTTTAATTATACCTGCCTATAAGATAAGTTAATCACATGATAGAATTATACCATTAACAATAAATATTTTCCATTATTCCTTCGCAGCCAAATGAATATTACACATTAGGAAATATACAATAATAAAATCATATAAAGTTAACCCCTTGTGCTAGTTCATGCTGCCAGGGGTATTTGATATTTCCTTTTCGCTTATGCTATAGAGAATCCGAAGTAAATGTTAATTTAACTCGTTGTGCTACTCTGAAAACAAAACCTTGGGGAGATAAGAAAACAAAAAAACTCCCCTAAATATGCTCTTTGTCATATTTGAAAAAGTATTAT
>JANQEZ010000291.1 GCA_028278115.1 Clostridia bacterium | reverse complement strand
TATTTCTTTATACGCTGCGACCTCTCACTTTCAGCACGCCTCGAACTTCGGATTTCGGGGAAGCCTGTCATCTTGTTGACTTTGTCAACAATCTGAGCTATGGCAAAACCATAGCCTTTAATTTTTAGACTTTATAAAATCCAGTTACGAAAAACTCCTTTGGAACATTATATTTTTCCTCAAGTTTTTTTAGTTGCCATCTCCCGGGAATTCCTTGCTCGTGGCTCATCAGCTCAAAGTATAACATTGCAATTCCCGCTTCAATCCTAGCTACCTTTTCATTAACCTTATCATCTTTTTCAACGGCTAGGATAATCTTTTCTCCGTCTATTATAAATTTCCAAGGTTGTCTATTTCCCCAGGATGGAGCTAATCTCATGTAATAAAATAAATCTGCCATCCCTCTATCTTCTAATTCCTTAGCCGATGCTTTTCTTCCCCATTCCTTTAGATATGCAATGTCCTTTATGGATATTCTGCTGCTTACTGGTTCGTCGGCATATTTAACTTCGATATTTGGATATCCAAATTCAGTAAGTGGAGATATGCTTTTACCCTTTGTATCAAATAGTCCTGCTACCTTGTTTTCCCTTTTAGCATATCCAATCGCCAATAATCCTATAGCTTCTCTATCATCTTCAATTCCTAAAATCTTCTTTACATCACTTTCCTTTTCATTGATTTCCATCCAACAGGTTCCAAGTCCAAGGTCAGTAGCCTTTAAAACAAGACTTTCACCAATATATCCAGCATTCTCCAGATAACCCTCCTTAGCATCTGAAGCTATATAAATATAATGAGGGGCTTTTATAACCTTACCAAAGTATCCAACAATACCATCTAGCTTCTCATAAGCTTCTCCTCCGTTTTCAATAAACTTAAAGCTTACCCCTATATTTTCTTGAAGCCCCTTTTTATTTTCAACAGCAGCTATTATATCCTCTATTAAATGTTTATCTACTTTTTTACCCTTATATTCCCTTACGGATCTTCTTTCTTTAATAACCTTATTTATTTTCATAATCACGCCTCCTACTATAGAGTTATATAATTATATATACACTATTATTGCCTAAATAAAACCTTTATTTTCACACAAAAAAAACTCCCTAGTGTTGATTAGGAGTTTATTTTGAATTTATTTTTACATTTCAAATGTATTGGTTAGACTTCCTACTTTTTCTATATAACATTCGATTATATCACCTGGATTTAAAAACTTAAATGGCTTAAATCCTAAGCCTACCCCTGCGGGAGTACCGGTTATGATAATATCTCCTGCCTTAAGCTTCATCCCCTTAGATAAATCACTTATGATATATGGTATATCGAATATTAGCTTCTTAGTATTAGAATTTTGTCTAATCTCTTGGTTTACTTTGCAAATAATATCAAGCTCTACAGGAAATGGAATTATACTTTTATGGGCAATATAAGGTCCCATTGGACAGAAGGTTTCCATGCTCTTACCCTTAAACCATTGTCCATGCTTTCTCTGAATATTTCTTGCTGATATATCATTTACAATTGTATAACCAAAGATATAATCCTCGGCCTCTTCCTTTTCAATATTAATTCCGTCCTTACCAATTATAATTGCAAGCTCGACCTCATAATCAACCATTTCTGTTATATTTCTATGGCTTAAGATAATATCACCATCTCCTACGGCTGGATTAGCTATCTTAGAAAAATATATAGGATACTTGGGTATCTCGGTTGTACCCCCTGGAAGGCCTTGGGTTTCCTTTGCATGGTCAAGATAATTTTTTCCAAGACAAATCAGGTTTCTTTTAGGATAGGGTATTGGGGCACAAAGCTTTACATCATTTATATCTATTGCTTCAACTTTATTGCTTTTAATTATACTCTGTATTTCTTCCATCATATTATCATCAAAGACACTTATAAACTCATTCATATTTGCTGGACAGTTCCTATCAATGGCTTGAAAAATATCTCTTAGGGGAATCATTTGCTTCTCCTCTTTTAAAACAATTCCTATAGCTTGATCGCTTTTATATTCATAGGTTGCAAAATACATATGGGCTCTCATCTCCTTTTCTACAGGCTTTATATGGTAGAACTTAATCTGCCTACATATTATAGATGTGTGACTGAGAAGTTTTACTTTCTTTATTTTGCTGTGAGCTGTCAGCCGTTAGCTGTTAGCCAAATAGTCATTGTAGTTTTGGTCTGCGAAATATTTCTAAAAAAGGTTAAGTTTCTTAGTCACACATCTATAATTCAGATTATATTTTAAAATTTCTATATAATTTCTTCAACTCCTTCTAAATTTATACTGTTCTTGGATAAATAAGCACCTTTATGGATATACGCTTTTATAATTTAACTCGTTGTGCTAGTAAATCATTAATTTTAGTTTATCAATACTTAAGGGGGTTTTGATATTTCATTTGAGTGATTTTTATGAATCTGTTTTAACCT
>JANQEZ010000290.1 GCA_028278115.1 Clostridia bacterium | reverse complement strand
CGTGGTCAAAAAATAGCACTTATAGGTGCCAACGGCCTTGGTAAAACAACTTTACTGAGAAGCATTTTAGGTGAAATAGATTCTGTTTCCGGCTGCGTAGAGCTGGGGGATTACCTTCATATAGGCTATTTTGAACAGGAGATAAAAGAAGCAAACTATAATACCTGCATAGAAGAGGTTTGGCATGAGTTCCCTTCCTTTACTCAATATGAGGTTCGTGCCGCCCTTGCAAAATGTGGTTTAACAACCAAGCATATCGAAAGCAAGGTAGTTGTGCTAAGCGGTGGAGAGCATTCAAAGGTTAGACTTTGTAAGCTTATAAATAGAGAGACAAATTTATTGGTCTTAGATGAGCCCACAAATCACCTTGATGTGGAGGCAAAGGCAGAGCTTAAGCGTGCCCTTAAGGAGTACAGCGGCAGTATTCTTTTGATATGCCATGAGCCAGAGTTCTATAGAGATGTGGTAACGGATGTGTGGAATTTAGAGACTTGGACGACTAAGATAGTGTAGGACAAAGGCGTCTGGCGACGCAGTTTAGTTACAAGTTGCAAGTTGCAAGTATTAGGGTCTTTCTAATAAGAGAACAGAGGTGTATGGTTAACTGTTAGAAAAACTGCCAAAATTCAACTGGGGATAGTTTCAATTTTCCATCTAACTTTTTATTTTCCTTTATTTCAGCTATGTAGTTTCTTTTAAAAAATCTTTGAATTCCTTAGCAATAAATAACGACAGTTCTTTCTTAGGGATTATCTCCATATCAAAGAACTGTCTTATAATTTTTAAGCTTCTACAGTTTTTCCATTATGATTATTCTGCTAATTCCAATGCGATTTCCATCATTTTAGTGAAGGAGTTTTGTCGTTCTTCTGGTGTTGTTTCCTCCATTGTAAGTATATGGTCGCTAACTGTTAATATTGATAGTGCATTAACGCCTGCTCTAGCAGCATTCATGTATAGTGCAGCAGCCTCCATTTCTACAGCCAGTACTCCCATATTAATCCATTTTTTTATTGCATCTGGATTATCATTATAAAATATGTCGGTGGAGAGTATATTTCCAATATGAACTTCTATATTCTTTTCATCTGCAACCTTTTTAGCCTTTTCTAAAAGATTCCATGATGCTATTGGTGCATATGTGCCCGGTATGTCATATTGACTGGCATAATTTGAGTTTGTACATGCACCAAGACCAAAAATAATATCGTATAATTCTAATCCTTCCTGCATGGCTCCACATGAGCCTACACGAATTAAGTTTTTCACGCCAAAAACGTTTATAAGCTCCCAGGAATAGATACCAATACTAGGCATTCCCATTCCAGTTCCCATAACAGATATTTCTTTTCCTTTGTATTTACCTGTATATCCAAACATATTTCTTACTGCATTAAATTGAACAACATCCTCTAAATAATTATCGGCTATATATTTTGCCCTAAGAGGGTCTCCTGGCAAAAGAATGGTTTCAGCAATTTTGATATTTTCTGATTTTATATGGGCAGTAAATTTCTCCACTTTGTATTCTCCTCTCGACTTTCTTTATTATATTTTTCTATATATTATGCTTTTCAATACTTTAAGGTCTTTAGTATTGAGCTCAATCTAGTTAAGTATTTCTATTCCTTTCCATGAAAACCTCTTTATTATTTTGAATATTAAGCTTAGATTTATTTAATCTATATAAAATAATTGCGTTAATAAATATGAAAACTGGAATTATAGCCAATATACTTTCTATTTTATAGTTAACAGATACATAGGCTCCGAGCATTGGTGATAGCATCCAGCCAACACTACCTACTAAGCCCTGATAACCAAATAATTCTCCCCTTCTTTCTGTGGGGGTAAGCTCTGCTGTAGTTGATGTAATAATGGGTTCAATCCCTCCAAGAAAGAAGAACATCATACCATATAATATAATAAATATGTATAAAGAACTAGCAAATCTCAATGTCAGAGATAATAATAAGCCCATCAAAGTTAAGGCAGTTGCAAGCCTTAATTTGTTTAATCTATCTCCCAGCCTAGTTATTGTAAGCCCTGCCACAGCAGTTGCCAGTCCAGCAGCCCCATTAATCAAGCCAGTCATTCTAGCTGCACCTTCTGTACTGTTTAAGGTTGACTGAACGAATAGTGGTATATAGGGTGCAAATACAGACCTAGTAACACGATGGAAAAACAAAACTAGAAGTAGCGACAATATTAGCGGTGTAAAAAGCTTAATATCTTCATTATTTAATTTTACTTCCTCATCTTCTTTCTTTATAGTTGATTTTTCTTCTACTAAAACGAATAAAACAAGTAAAAATCCTATAAGCATCAAGGCTCCCCCTGCAAAGAAGCTAAACCTATAGCCAAAGTTCTCTGCGAATATTCCACCAATAACAGGTCCAATAGAAAAGCCTATAAAGGTAGAAGATGACATGAATCCAAGGGCATATGACAGCTTATCCTTGGGGGTATTAGCAGCTACAAATGTTGTTGATGCAGTAATAGTTCCAGTAAAAAGTCCCTGTGATGCCCTTAAGGCTACTAACTGCCAATGATTATTTACAAGTCCCATACTCCCAATAACAAAGACGGCTGCCAGCATAGCCCTAAGAATCATAAGCTTTCTTCCCCACCGGTCAGAGAGCTTTCCCCAGATGGGAGCCATTATAGCCATAGTCACAGCCGGGGCAGTGCTAAGTATTCCAGTAAAGAGCTTAATTTGGTTTGGGTCTGTTACACCCATTTCCTGAATATAAAAGGGAATAAAGGGAAGTCCCAATCCAAAGCTCGTTAAAGAAATGATTTGTGTAACCCAAAGGGTGTAGAGGTTTACCTTCCATTTTTCCATAGTTACCGTATCCCTCCTCGATGCTATATTTTATTCCTAGATTATAATATCATATTTGTGAAAGAAAAAAAGCTTAATTGCCCATAATTAGATTTAAGAAGGATAGAAAATTTAAAAACATAAACTACCCCAATATCTGAGGTAGTTATAGAAAATTTCTTTTCTATTTAAATTTAAACTTTGAAAGGGCATCTGCAAGGGCTGTATTAAAGGGTTCTTCTTTAGCTACTTTCTGCTTATTAAGATATTTTGAAACATCCTTCTTTGAGCCCTTATCACTATCCTTAGATTTTCTTTGCTTAAATACAGAAAGCTTTTCTCTATGCCCACATTTACAAGCAAAAGTCTTATTTTCTCCTTCTCCCCACAGCTCCATTTTCTTATGACAATTAGGACATCTAGCGTTGGTTGTCTGGGATACATTCTTTCTATAACTACACTCTCTGTCCTGACATACAAGCTTCTTTCCTCTTTTACCTTTTACTTCAAGCAAAAACTTACCACACTCAGGGCATTTAGTCCTTGTGATATTATCATGTTTAAAATGTGCCTCACTATTCTTTATTTCACTTACTACTTCTTTTGCATAATTTTTCATCTCAGTTATAAAAGCATTTTTACTTAGCTTTCCCCTAGATATAAGCTCTAATTTCTGTTCCCAATCTCCTGTTAGAGCAGGTGATTTCAAGCCCCCAGGAACAAGCTCAAGAAGCTGCCTTCCTTTAGAGGTTGTAAAAATATCTTTGCCCTTTTTCTCTATTAAAAAGCTATTGAAAAGTTTTTCTATAATATCAGCCCTTGTAGCTACTGTTCCAAGTCCTCCTGTTTCTCCTAAAGTCTTGATTAAATCTTTATTATCACTTTCCATATATTTAGTTGGATTTTCCATAGCAGAAAGCAGAGTACCTTCATTAAATGGTGCTGGGGGCTTAGTTTGACCCTCTGTTTGATAAATCTTGGATATATTTATCGTCTCCCCCTTTTTAATTTCTGGAAGTACTTGCTCCATGCTGTCATCTTCTGAGCCATTATCATTCCAATCATTTTCATAAACAGCCTTCCACCCTTTAGACTTAACAATTTTCCCCTTTGCAAAAAAGGTTTCATTTCCTATCTTTGTCTTAACAGTGGTTTGTTCATATTCAAAGGGTGGATATAAAGCGGCTAAAAATCTTTTAACCACTAAGTCATATATCCTTCTCTCTCTATCATTTAATGAGCTTAAAATAGGAGCTTCCTCTGTAGGAATAATTGCATGGTGATCTGAAACCTTGCTATTATCAACAAAGGATTTATTTGCCTTTATTGGACTTTTTAAAATCATCATTGACAGTCTTGAATAAGGTCCAATGCCACATGCTTTAATTCTATCCTTTAATGTATCTACCATGTCTGTAGAAATGTATTTAGAATCAGTTCTTGGATAGGTTAGTACTTTATGTCTCTCATATAAATTTTGCATTATCGAAAGTGTCTCTTTAGCTGAATAATCAAAGATTCTATTTGCATCTCTTTGCAGCTCAGTTAAATCATAGAGCTTAGGAGAATAACTTTTTTTGTAGGCTTTATTTACATCTATAACCACAGCATTTTTATTTTGTAGCTCTTTAAATATTTGGTCACATTTGTTTTTGTCAAATATCCTAGTATTATTGTTTTTACTATCTTGATAGGTCAAGTTCAAATTTGTGGACTTAGCAGTTATGCCATAATAAGTCTTTGGCTTAAATCTTCTGATTTCTTCTTCTCTTTGAGCTATGATGGCTAAAGTAGGAGTTTGTACTCTACCACAGGAAAGCTGTGCGTTAAACTTACAAGTTAAGGCTCGAGTAGCATTTATCCCTACATACCAGTCGGCTTCAGAGCGTGCAACTGCCGATGCATAAAGATTTTCATAAGCTCTGCCATCTCTGAGTTTGTTAAAGCCATCTCTTATAGCCTTATCAGTAACTGAAGAAATCCATAGACGTTTGATGGGCTTTTTTACTCTTGCTTTTTCAATAATCCACCTTGCCACGAGTTCTCCTTCTCGCCCAGAGTCTGTTGCTATTACAATATCTGATACATCTTTTCTATTCATTAATCCCTTTACTGTATTAAATTGCTTTCCTGTTTTCTTTATAACAACAAGCTTTAGATGTGATGGCAGCATAGGCAGATCTTCTATTCTCCAGCTTTTGTATTTATCATCATACTTCTCCGGCTCAGCTAATGTAACTAAGTGTCCCAGTGCCCAGGTAACTATGTATTTATTGCCTTCTATATATCCATTTCCTTTTCTGCTGCATTTTAAAACCCTAGCCAAATCTCTGGCTACAGAGGGTTTTTCAGCTAATACTAAGGTACGATTCATTTTCTATTCAATCTCCTTTCACCTTTTGGAGTATACTATGTATCTTGCAACTTTTTCTGAGAAATCTAAAAAATTTATGCTTAAAATAAATATTACTCTAGTATGCTCCCTGTAACGAATGGGCATCTTCATACACATCTTTAAGTATATAATCAACTACACTATCTGCTTCATTTCTGCCGATTATATCT
>JANQEZ010000285.1 GCA_028278115.1 Clostridia bacterium | reverse complement strand
CACTCTCGAGTTATTTTCCATATACCATCTACCTTTTTTATGTCAACGGAATGGTAAGTTCCGATTCTAAACATATTTTTTTGATCTTTTTGATTTAGATAATGATACCAGTACTCGGTGGATGCAGTATAGTTGATTCTATATCCACTACCCCTCTCCTTTTTATTAGTTATCTTTATCAGGCTCTTTACATCATAAAAATTTATGCCCTGTTTATCCGACCAATTATGCAGATAGTTTAGCTTTTTCTTTTCATGCTCGTATGCCCAAACTCCATATTTTGTACTTCTATCATACAAAGAAGCTATTGTATCAATATCACCTTCTATAATTGCTTTATTCCTAATATTATAATAATCCTTTACAATTAGAGATGCTTCATCATTTTCTTCCATGAAAAATGTTGATACTACCGGCTCCCCCAGCAACATATATGATAAAATAAGGGCTATCATTAGTATTATGAAGGCAATTAAAAAAAGAAGGAACTTCTTTTTAGTTAAAACTATTATCATAGGCTTCCTCCTTAAGATTATTCATAAAATTATATGTAGTTTGATTATAAAATAGACTTAAATTAAAAAAACTGCCTATAAAATTTATAGACAGTTTATTCTTTAAAGTAATTCCTTTACTACTTTTGAAACTATTTTCCCATCGGCCTTTCCCTTTACCTTTGGCATTAAAGCTCCCATAACCTTACCCATAGCCTTAGGACCCGGAGCCCCTAATTCTTCAATGGTAGCTTTAACTATTTCTCTTATTTCATCTTCTGTTAGCTGCTTTGGAAGGTAGGTTAAAAGAATTTCAATTTCTTTCCCGGCTTCTTCAACCAAGTCCTGTCGGCTGCCCTTTTCAAACTCTGAAATAGCATCCCTTCTCTGCTTCAATTGCTTAGAGATAAGCTCCAACACACCCTTATCATTCAGTTCTTCACGGTTATCAACCTCATACTGTTTGATAGCAGACCTTATTAGAGTGATTACAGACTTCCTAATCTTATCCTTCTCTTTCATAGCAGCTTTTAAATCCTGCATCAATTTATCTTTGAGGGACATAATCACACCTCTTTAAAATCTCTTTGTATTTTTTCTCTTAGCAGCTTCCGCTTTCTTTTTACGCTTTACACTAGGCTTCTCGTAGTGCCTTCTCTTTTTTACTTCAGACATAACTCCTGATTTAGAACATTCTCTCTTAAATCTTCTAAGAGCTTGATCTAGTGATTCATTATCTCTTACTTTTACCTTTGACATCTAAATTTCCCCCCCTCCTCTGATATAGTACAGTGTTGCTGTGTTTTATAGTCATAACACGCTATAAATCACAGAGGAGTACTCGTGTACTAAGCTATTATACATTAATATGACAAACATTTCAAGATTTTTTCTATAGCCTTAACCTGGAGGCCATTGCATCTGTCTTCCACCAATTAAATGAAAGTGCAAGTGACCAACTGTTTGCCCACCTAAATTGCCACAATTATTAACAATTCTATAACCCTCATCGCCGATTCCTAGTTTAGCTGCAACCTCTTTCATCTTAAGAATTATTTCTCCTACTAAATCTATATGTTGATTTTCCAAAAAGTTTACTGATTCTATATGTTCTTTTGGAATAAATAATATATGGGTTGGTGCTATAGGACTAATATCTTTAAAAGCTAGAATTTTATCATCTTCATATATTATTTTTGCTGGAATTTCTCCTTTTATTATCTTACAGAAAATGCAATCCACATTTCGCACCTCCTTTGCATAAATTATATATTTCAACAACAATTAACAAATTCCTTCTTGTCTTTATAAATATTATAGAATTTCTCCACTCATAATGTCATTTTTTATTCCTGTTATATTTGTTCTAACTATTTTTCCAATATAATTCTCATTTCCAGGGGCTGCAACCCTTATATAATTTTCTGTCAAGCCTTCAATTATATTATTATTTCTATCATAATGTGCTTCAAATAATACCTTTAATTCCTTATTAATAAATTCTTTCATATAGGAACTCATCATTTCATTTCCCAATTTTATAATTCTATCACTTCTAAGATTTTTAATATCACCTGCCACTTGATTTTTGTACTCAGCAGCCGGTGTTCCCTTTCTAGGCGAATATTTAAAAACATGAATTTGACTAAAGTTCATCTCCTTAACAAAATTATAAGTGGTTTCAAATTCTTCTTCAGTTTCGCCTGGAAATCCTACAATGATATCTGTGGTTATGGCGATACCAGGTATTTCTCTGCGAAGATTCTTCACAATTCTTCTATATTCTTTAGTATCATATCTTCTATTCATTCTTTTCAAAGTTTCGTCACTGCCGCTTTGAAGAGAAATATGTAGATGGTGACAGAATTTTGGAATAGCTTTAACTTCTTTAATAAACTCCTCAGTAAGCAAGGTAGGTTCTACAGAGCTTAATCTAATTCTCTCTATGCCACCAATCTCTTGCACACTCTTTATGACATCAATCAAAGTCGTATCCTTTAAGTCTTTACCATATGAAGCTATATGTATACCCGTAAGCACTATTTCCTTAAAACCATTTTTTGATAATCTTTTTACCTCAGCAATGATATTTTCTAGATGCCTGCTTCTTATTGGTCCTCTAGCGTAGGGAATTATGCAATATGAACAGTATTGATTGCATCCTTCCTGAATTTTAAGGAAAGCTCTAGTTTTCCCCTTAATTTTTTCAATTGACAGTTCTTCAAACTCCTTAACTTCCATAATGTTATTCACATAATTTATCTTCTCATTCATATTAAGGGATTCAACAAGTTCTACAATTCTAGTTCTTTCATTTGTTCCCAGCACTAGATTTACACCTTCTATATCCATTACTTCTTCAGAAGCTGTCTGGGCATAGCAGCCCACAACTGCAATTATAGAATCAGGATTTCTCTTTTTAGACCGCCTAATAAATTGCCTAGACTTTCTGTCTCCAAGGTTGGTTACTGTACATGTATTTATGACATATACATCTGCTATTTCATCACTATTTACGACATCGTAGCCACCTTTTTCAAAAATCTCCACCATAGCCTCAGTATCATATTGATTCACTTTACATCCTAAAGTATAGAAAGCTACCTTTTTCACTTACTTACCTCCTAGGTCTCCCAATTCGTACATAACTATACTCGAAGCAACCAATCCAGCTGTTTCCGTCCTAAGTATCCTTGGCCCTAAGCTTACTGGAAATGCTCCTAACTCAGCCAGCATATATATCTCCTCCTCAGAAAAACCACCCTCTGGTCCGATTATTATGCCGATTTTTTTTATATCTACTTTATTTGATAAAGCACTTCTCATACCATTGCCTTTTTCTTCTTCATAAGGAAGAATAACTTTATCAAACTCCTTTAATCTATCCTTTAAAGCACATATTTCCACTACATTTTCTATTTCAGGTAATATACCTCTTTTA
>JANQEZ010000267.1 GCA_028278115.1 Clostridia bacterium | reverse complement strand
AGGCGCTACAAGCCCTTATATACAAAAATATTGACAATGCTATGGCAGAATTCATACATGATAAAGGTTTTAGATATGAAAATAGAAGCTTTAAAATGTTTACTTTCTCTAGATTATTTGGTAATTATAAAATTGAGCATAAACAAATTCAATTTAATAATTCAATAACTCTATATATGACTTCTTCAAACTCTAAAATGCTCCAATCTTTATTAAACCATTTGATGATTAAGGACAAGCTTACGCTATTGAATCATGACCTAGAAATTGAAGGGGTTAAAATCCACAAGGTAGTTCTACCATCTAAGGATAAATTGAAGCTTAGATGCCTTTCTCCAATCGTTGCCTACAGTACTATGTTAAAAAGTGATGGCAGAAAGTTTACCCATTATTTCAGACCATATGAGAAAGATTTTGGAAGGCTTATATATGAGAATCTGATAAAAAAGCATAGGACATTAAATAGTCATAAAGAATTTGAAGATAATAGCTTTTCCATTGAAATGCCAAGGTTTAAAACCCAGGTAACTAAGTATAAAAACTATATTATAGAAGGGAGTCAAGGAAATGTATTTTTAAAGGGGCAAAGGGAGCTGATAGAAACAGGAATTTTGACAGGCTTTGGCTCTAAAAACAGCATGGGATTTGGGATGTGTGTCCCAGAGAGTATACTAAGCGGGAGGTGATTGAGTGTTAGAAGCAATAGTTGATATAGGCTCTAGTATTCTTAAATCTAAGGAGGTATGGGAAAGTCAGCTATTGACCCTGAATCAAAGGGACAAGAAGGATAGGCAAAAATATGTAGTGAAAATTGATTTTTCAACAAAGGAAGACAAAATAACCTTTGATTGTGTTGAGGAGATTGACAGTAATACAGCTAAAAAGTATCTAGCATTTAGTAGAATGGGAGGTCCAAATAGCAGACAGTGGCTTGCTACCCATTCAAGCTCATATTTAATAAGTGAGGTACTAAATCAGCTATACATTAAAGATATGGGCTTAGAACTAAATACCATGTTAAAGATAGTGCTTGAAAAATATTTTAACAAATTTGAAAAGGCCGATGAAAAGTATAAATACCTTTTAAAAGTAGATATAAAAGATGCTGATATTAATAATACATACAGAAGCCTAGTCGATAATAGAGGAAAAAATGTAAATGACGATTTTAAAAAGTTCTTAGCTAAATTAGACAAGGGGCTAAAAAGATATATTGCAGATGAATTTGAAATCCACACAGATCAATTAGGTTTATTTACCCTATCCATAGATGGGGAGGTGATTGCTCAACGAGAGGATTACAGAAATTATGTCTTAAACTATTTTACCCCTACCAATGAAGAAGCTGCAGCAAACAGCAATAGCTGCAGTATATGTGGGAGTAAAGGCTGTGATAAATTTGATTTTGACATAAAGCTCTATACAAAAAATCAAATAACCTTTTCAAGCGGTCTTCAAAAAAATTATGATAAAAACAACTTCACCCTTTGCTTAGGCTGTTCAGACAGCCTAAAAGCTGGAGAAAAATTTATAAAATCAGCTTTAAAGGTCAGACTAGCCGGCATTGATACCTATATAATTCCTCAAATTGTCTTTGGTGATAAATTAGAGCTTAGTGACCTAGAATATATAACCTCTAATATAAAGGATAGATTTAGTCAAGCAAATTACGGTAAAAATATGGAGGGAATAGAAGTACTAGAGAATAAAATTGAAATGCTCTGTGAAGATAAGGATTATGACGAATTGGGATACTACTATCTAGTAAATTTCTTCATGTATCAAGCATCTAATCAAGCGGTAAAAGTAAAAAAGCTCATAAGAAACATTAACCCCTCTATTTTCCACTACATAAGCCTAAGCAATATAAATGCAAAAAGAGTATTAGAAAAATACTATGGTGAAGATTATAGCACTTTAGGAGGCTTAAACAGGCTTTATTATTCAATTCCAATATCAGTAGATGGAGGAAGCCCCAAGGATTTTAGGTTTATTTTAGACATATATGAAAACATATTAACTAGAAGTAAAATAGATAAGAAAAGACTAATAAAAGCCTGGAATAAGGCAATGAAGATAGTATACCATAAACAAGTAGGGTATAACCTAAGCCCAAAGGAGGGTTATGGTATAGATAGTAAACTTAGAGATATAGTTTTTGCATATAGATTTTTAGAAGTCTTAGGTTGTATAAAAAAGGAAAGGGGTGACGGAATGGATTTAGAAGTAAAGGAGGTATTAAAGGAATATATTGAAGAAATGGGCTTTGACCAGGAGCAGACCGCATTATTCCTGCTTGGATACCTCATGGGGCAAATAGGAAATAAGCAAGTCAAGAGAGCTGTAGGAGATGCTAAGAATAAACCTATTTTAAATAAATTGAACTTTAACGGCATGGATAAAAAGAGGTTAATTAGACTGTCTACGGAGGTTTTTAATAAGCTAAAACAAGAAAAAATACTTATCTACCATGAAAAAACCTTCCAAGAAATGACTAGGCTTATGAATATGAATTTAAGTAGCTGGAAGCAAAGCAAGGATGAGAACTTATTTTATATTTTAAGTGGTTTTTCATTTAAAGGTTATATAAAAGGAGAAGGGGGAGAGCTAGAGAATGATTAAAAACGGAAGCATATTATACTTGTATGATGCAGCTATGACAAATCCCAATGGAGACCCAGATGAAGAAAACAGACCAAGGATGGATAGTATTAGAGAAATCAATTTAGTAACTGATCTTAGATTAAAGAGGTATATAAGGGATTATGCCCTAGATAATGGGCAGAAGCTGTTTGTTCAGAAGATAAAAAATAAAAGCGTAACTGCGGAGCAGCGTGTAGAAAAGTACAGTTATGAAGAAATGCTGGAAAGATTTTTTGATATGAGGGTTTTTGGCGCAACTGTTCCAAAGAAAAAGGATAACCGTTCCTATACTGGGCCAGTCCAATTCAACTGGGGTTATTCCCTCAACAAGGTGGAGCTTATGGAATCCAGCATAACATCTCATTTTGCATCTAAAGCCGGTAATAATCAAGGTTCTATAGGAAAGGATTATAGAGTAAAATACTCATTCATAGCCTTTTCTGGTGTTGTAAGTGGTAAAAGAGCTGAAAAAACTACTATGACAAATGAAGACCTGCTATTTTTAGATAAGGCAATGGTATATGCAATACCTAGTCAAGCTACTAGAAGCAAGGTTGGTCAATATCCTAGACTATATATGAGGTTAGTTCTCAAGGATGATGAGACCTTCTTAAAGGATTTAAGAGACTATATAAAAATAACGAAGGATGAAGAAGTATTTAGTATAAGGGAGTTTGAACTTGATATTACAAGGCTTAGAGACTATCTAAAGAGGGCTCAAGATAAAATAGAAGAGGTTAAGTATTTTGCTGACGAAGATATTAAACTCATTGCTGACGGAGTAGAAGATAGCTTTGAAGATATATTTAATTTTGTAAAATTAGATAAGGTTAAGTAGTGGTGATATTATGGATTGCTTAGTTTTCGATATAGAGGGTAGATTTGCCCATTTTAGAAAGATATATACTAATTCATCCTCTCTATCCTATATCGTTCCGCCCAGAACCACCACAGCAGGTATAATAGCGGGGATTTTAGGTAGAGAAAGGGATAGTTATTATGAAGAATTTAATTCAGATAGGCTGCATATCGCTATTAAGGTTGAAAGTAAGATTTACTCTATAATGCAGACCTTGAACTATATTAAAGCAACTAGTCCAAATGGAATATTTCAACCTAAGGAGCATACTCAAATACCATTTGAAGTATTGACCTCATATGAAAATATAAGGTATAGGATATACGCAGCCTCCAATGACAAAGCATTAATTCATGAATTAGAGACTCGTTTAATAAATGAAAAATACGTTTATCCCCCTTGCCTTGGAGTTGCCTTCTTTACAGGGAGTATTGACTATATTGGCAGAGCTAAGATAGTAGAGATGGAGAATAATGAATTCATACCCATTTCTACAGTTATAAATGTAGATGATATAGATGAGATTGATATTAGCTCTATAGAAGATGTTGTCATGCTAAAGGAATTGATGCCAAGGGATTTTAAAGATGGAAGGAATATATGTAAAGCAAATAGCTATCTTGTTACTAAAGAGCCTAGAAATATTGTGGCTAAATTAAATACTCCATATTTCTTAGCTGAGTATAATGGAAATAAGGAGAATATTATGTTTATGTAGGTGATAAAGTATGAAGTTCTATTCCCATCATAATGTTCTGCTGAGGGAGCATCTTGCTAAAGTTTCAGATTTAATGATATGTAATTTAAATGACTATTATGGAAAATATCTTGAGTTAATAAGACTTATTGGTATCTGTCACGATTTTGGGAAATATACTACATATTTTCAGGATAGATTATTTGATAGGAAAAGGTGGAAGGATGAAGGTAATCATTCGTTAATCTCAGCAATTTTTACAGCCTTCGTTGTACAGAAAAGATTTTTAGAAGATGGAGATATAATCTATCTTCTAGCCTTTAATATAGTAAAATGCCATCATTCTTCCCTTAAAGACCTCTCAGCAAGGCTTCCAAAGAGTAAAAGAGATATTGAATTTTATGATGAATCTACAGGCGGGTTTGCTGTTATCAAAAGACAGCTAGATAATATCAGAGAAAATACAGCATATATTGAAGAAGATATGAAAAAGCTTGGTATACATAAAGAATTTATCAAATTCTTAGAGAATAGAAATATTGAAAGGTTTATAAATAAACTATCCACTAAGGCAAACATATATCTACATAAGGAGCCGACAATCAAAGGATTTTATTTGCATCAATACATATATTCTCTACTTATAAATGCTGATAAGATAATTGCATCTAAGACTCCTAATCTAGACCCACTTAAGGGGAGCTTTGAGGAGCTAGATTATGGAAGAAAAGAATTAATTAAAGGCTCAGACCCAAATACTACTTTGAACAAGCTGCGAAAAGAGATTTATGATAGAGTTCAAAAAAAGATAGAGGAGGTCGTTGATAAAAGGATTTTTAGCATCACTTCTCCCACGGGCTCAGGTAAAACATTTACAGGATTTTTTGCTGCTAAAAGACTTTTAAGTTTAGATAAAAGCTTAAATAAGGTAATCTATGTTTTGCCCTTTACATCTATTATTGACCAGACCTATGAAACAATTAATAATCTACACAAGGAAGTAAAAGATTTTCAAAGGGAAGAGGGAAGGTATCTTCTTAAGCACCACCATTTGGGAGACATAGCCTATGGAACAGAGAAGTATTATATTTCTGATAATCAAGGGAGCTTACTAATCGAAAATTGGAACAGCGGAGTTGTAGTTACCACCTTTGTCCAGCTAATCCAATCAATTGTAGGTGCAAGTAATAAAATGCTTAAAAAATTTCAAGCTATAAAGAATGCAGTCATTATATTAGATGAAATACAAGCCATAGATTTAAAGCACTATCCAATTATAGAGGAGCTGCTGACCTTTTTATCAAAAGAGCATAATTGCAAAGTTATAGTCATGACTGCTACAAAGCCTTTATTTTTAACAAATGCAGTAGAGCTTCTGGATGGTTATGAGGGCTATTTCAAAAATATGAATAGGACTGTACTAAAGATAAAACTAGATAAAATTAATATTGAAGAATTTATTGAATTATTCATGCAAAGCCATAAAGAGGATAAATCCTATCTCATAGTATGCAATACTATCGCTCAATCAATAGAAGTTTTTGATAAGATACGAGATAATATAGAAGCATGTGAGGTTAGATATCTTTCAACAAATATTATTCCAAAGGACCGGATGGAGATTATTAATGATATAAAGGAAAAGCTTAAGCTGGGAAATAATACAATATTAGTTTCAACTCAGGTGGTTGAAGCAGGTGTAGACCTGGATTTTGATGTGGTTTATAGGGATATAGCACCAATTGACTCGATTATTCAGTGTGCTGGTAGATGTAATAGAAACTATAGGGAGAAGGACGGGGAAGTACATATAGTAAATATGATAGATAAAGAGAAAAAGAAATC
>JANQEZ010000248.1 GCA_028278115.1 Clostridia bacterium | reverse complement strand
AGAATTACCCCGCTTAAATATAACCATACCATCAAAACTATTATTGCACCCAAACTACCGTAGACTAAAGTATAATTTCTAAAATTATTCACAAAATATGAAAATCCCAATGAAATAGATATCCAACCAATTATTGCAAATATAGTTCCAGGAATTATATCTACAAACTTAAGTTTCTTATTGGGTGCAGCAAGATATAAAAGCCCTAGTACTAACCAAAGTATACAGGTAATGATTAGCCACCTTGAATAATACCATGCTTTAATTACAAAATTCGACAATGATATATATTTAGAAGCCCAAAGTAAAAAGTCCATTCCCATAGTGGGTATTGTAAGGGCTAATACTATGGAAAATGCAACGAGAATTGTGAAAAATATTGCCAGTATCCTCTTTTTCAAAAATCCCCTTGTTTCTTGAACTTCGTAAGCATTATTAAGAGCATTTATCAATGCATTAACAGCCCTTGATGCTGACCATATGGTAGCTAGAAATGATATGGACAGTACATTTATACTCCTAGATGGAAGTAAAGCTGTAACATAGTCATTTATAATTATTATGGCTTCTCTAGGAGCAACCCTCGCCAATGTATGTAAAGCCCCGTCCAATGATAATGAAAAAAGGCTTAGTATTGCAATAAGAAAGATTAAAAATGGAAAAAGTGACAGTAAAAGAAAGTAAGCAAGCTGTGCACCATATGCAGAAATATTGTGATACTTAAATCTACTTTTCATCGCTTCGATAATAAACTGGATTGCACTTTTCTTTGCCATATCCATTGCCTGTTCCTCCAAAACTTATTATAATTCATATATTAAGTATTAACATTTTTTCATTATTCTATATCTTCTCTATTGAAATATAAAATACATAATGTTAACGAAACTATAAAAGTAAGTATCAATGAAGCTATAGAATAGGAGACTGGATAGTGAAAATCGCCTTCATAGCCTGCAAGTAAATATGGCAATGCCCAGGGAAACACTTCTCCATATTTGGTATTGGTTATGACTAAACTCATTATAGTAACAACGATGCCAAAGCCTATGGAATATATATAGCTTTTAGAAACCAAGGCTATAAATGCAGCCATTGGTATTAAAGCAAAATGTAGAATTCCAGTTAATAAATATATTCTAAAAAACTTAATCAGAATCATCAGTCTTAAATCTATGAAGATGCCTATATAGTTTAGAAGTATTGTAAAACCAAAGGTAAATAACATCAGAAAAATAATCCATATAAATAGTAGTACCATTTTATTTATAATTACTTCAGTTCTCGTAACGGGAATAGTCAGCATATTTTCTAGGGTGTGTTCTTGATACTCTCTACTAAAAATATAAGTAGTAATAAGTCCAAAAATTAAAGTTGCAATAAGAGCTGATAAAAAAATGTATCCTTGTTCAAAGTATCTTTCTATAGTGACCTGAGAAGGCATTTCCCTTTTCAAGCTCAAAAACATTAGATAATTTAAAAGGGGGGCTATACCTACTCCAAAAACACTCACCCATACCATCGTCGAACGTCTTAGCTTAATTAGTTCAATATGCAATATTCTAAAAATCTCCGTCACCTCCTGTAAGCTTGATAAAATAGTCTTCAAGATTCCCTTCACTTATTCCCAGCTTAATAACATCAATACCGCTTTTAATTAAAACTTTATTTACTTCGCTAATTTTATCATGGTGAGAATATATTCTTATATTTCCTTCCTCATGTACCTCGTAATCATATATTCCTAATTTTTTTTCTAATATCATTGAAGCACTTCCGTCATTATTAACCTGAACTTCTATATATCTTCTATTTTTCCTTCTCAATTCATCCAAGGATATTTCCTCAAGTAATCTTCCCCTATGAATTATCCCGATGGTATTTGCAAGCTGTTGTACCTCCGTCAGTATATGGCTTGAGATAAAAACAGTGATTTTCCTTTTTTCTGCCAAGGATTTGATTAATCTACGGACTTCCTTGATTCCTATTGGATCTAAAGCATTTGTAGGCTCGTCTAATATAAGTAGTTCAGGGTTGTGTAGAATGGACCTAGCTATACTTAGGCGTTGCTTCATCCCTAAGGAGTATTTTTTAAGTAGTTTATTTCTCTCATCCCATATTCCAACTATATTTAATACCTCTTCTATTATATCCTTCTTTTGCACTCCCAAAAGTCTAGTATTTATTTTAAGGTTTTCAGCTCCAGTAAGGTTTGAATAAAAACCTGAAAACTCCGGTGTATATCCTACTCTTTCTAAAATTTTTCTTTTTGATTTGCTTAGATCCTCTCCAAAAACCTCGATTTCACCTTTAGTTGGATTTATAAGCCCTAATAGCATCTTTATTGTAGTGGTTTTTCCGGCTCCATTTCGTCCCAAAAAACCATATATATCTCCTCTTTTAACAGTTAGGCTTACTTTATCTACCACCTTGATATTACCAAAGTATTTAGTTAAATTTTTAGTCTTTATAATAGCACACACCTACACATCCTCCTTCCATTATTTAATTATATATCAATCTACGTATTTTACACTAATTAATAAATTCTTACAAAAGTCTTAACAGAAAAAAATCCCCTCTGTTTTCTTATAGGTTAGTGGTTGGTGGTTAGTAGTTAGTAGTTAGTAGTTAGTAGTTAGTAGTTAGTAGTTAGTAGTTAGTAGTTAGTGGCAATTATTTCATACTTTTTAGTTTATCATAAAAAGCTAAAATAAAAAAAATCAGGAATAAGATATATCCTAATTTTTTTATTTTAAATTCGGGTTAAATATATATTTAAGAGAAGATACTCTATCGTATAAATCCTTACTTAAAAATCTTCAGTATAAAACCTATATTTAGTATAGGCTTCATATTTTTCTCCTGGACTGTATATTTTCCCAGGGAATTTTTCTTGATTTATTGAGTCAGGATAATCTTGAGTTTCAAGACATAGACCTAAATACTTTTTACTCTTTACATTGTGCCTTAGCAACCCCTCTTTACCCAGTGCATTACCGGAGTAGAAAACCACAGCCGGTTGGTCTGTTATTATTTCAACAATTCTTCCGCTATTTCTATCCTCAAGCTTTGCAGAAAAACTACCATCATTGTTTAATACAAAAGGGTGATCGTATCCACCGCAATTAAGCAACTGCCCTAGATTCTTTTCAATATCCTCTCCCACTCTCTTTGCTACTCTAAAGTCAAAAACCGTTCCTTCAACATCTGCCACTTCACCACTAGGAATAATTTCATCATTTACATATGCAACTTTATTTGCATTGATGGTCAAAAGATGATCTAATATATCTTCCTTTAGGTTTCCCGTGAGATTGAAGTAGGAGTGGTTTGTCATATTGATAATCGTCCTTTTATCAGCAGCAGCTAGATACTTTATCTCCAGCTCATTTTTATTATTTAATAAATAGCATATTTTCACATCTAAATTTCCCGGGAAACCCTCATCGTCATCTGGGCTTAGATATCTGAGTTCAATTCCAATATATTCCTTTTCAACTATTTCCTTTACATCCCAAATAATTTTATCGAAGCCATTTATACCTCCATGAAGGCTATTATTACCACTATTCTTTGCTAGCTTATAAACATATCCATCTATTTCAAAGCTTGCTCCCGATATTCTTCCGGCAGCCCTTCCCACAATACAGCCAAAATATGGGGATTTTTCTTCATAATCCTTAATATTATCAAAGCCTAATACTATATTTTCGAGGCTTCCTGTTTTATCGGGGGTTAAAATCTCAGTTATTATTCCCCCGTAATTCAATATGCTTACAGTAACCCCATGACTGTTTACTAAAGAATACTTTATAACCTCACTTCCACTCTTTAGCCTTCCAAATTCCTCCCTTAAAATTTTCAAGGTGCCCACCTCTATTTCTTCTTTTCTATGGATTTACGATTCAGCTAAGATTTGATTTTTAACAATTTATTCCTTCTAAAAATCTAATGATTCCCTGCTTTCCCATTTCGTTGTTTTTAAATACCCCTGCGTGCTGCAAAACAGTT
This sequence comes from Clostridia bacterium, assembly GCA_028278115.1. Classification (GTDB taxonomy): domain Bacteria; phylum Bacillota; class Clostridia; order Peptostreptococcales; family Caminicellaceae; genus JANQEZ01. The sequence goes on along the minus strand of JANQEZ010000248.1, from coordinate 32,857 downwards.
TCAAATTTTCTTCCTACTTCTTTTCTAAGGATTTCCTTAATATTATCTTCATTAATATCATCATAATTTTTTTGTATATCTTTGAACCAATCAATATGCTTTTCTAAATCCCTTTCCCCTTCAATATCCTGACTAGGATTTAGAAGATATTTCTCTAATATATCTAATTCGTCCTTTAATCTAGGAGGTAATACAGCAAGCCCCATGACTTCAATTAATCCGATGTTCTCTTTCTTTATATGATGTACCTCATGGTGGGGATGAAAAATGCCATAGGAGTAATCTTCACTGGTCCTATTATTTCTAAGGACTAGGTCAAGCTCAAAAAGCTCACCTCTTTTTCTTGCAATAGGAGTAATTGTATTGTGTGGAGTGTCTTGGGTATGGGATATTATATCTAAATCCTCATCACTATAATTTCTCCAGCTATTAAGTATATGCTCTGCCAGCTTTGCAATATCATCTTTTTCTTTACCCTTTAGTCTGATAACCGACATAGGCCATTTAACTATACCCAATTGGACTTTAGGATAATTATCAATTTCATAGCCAAATATCACAGGTGCTTTAGCCATGGGAAACTCATAGTTTCCACCTTGAAAATGATCGTGGGATAGGATTGAACCACCTACAATGGGCAGGTCTGCATTTGAACCAATGAAATAATGGGGAAACTTCTCGGTAAATTCTAAGATTCTGTCAAATGTCTTTTTGGATATTCTCATGGGTTCATGCTCGCCCTTAAAGATTATACTGTGCTCGTTATAATACACATAGGGTGAGTACTGAAAAAACCACTCCTCACCCCTTAGCTTTACAGGTATTACTCTGTGATTTTGTCTAGCTGGGTGATTAATTCTTCCTGAGTATCCTTCATTCTCTTTACATAAAAGACATTTTGGATATGAGGTGGATTTAATATTTTTAGCTGCTGCTATGGCTTTAGGGTCCTTTTCAGGTTTAGAAAGATTAATGGTGATATCAAGAGCTCCAAACTCCGTTTCGGTCTTCCAAACCACATTTTTCTTTATTCTACTAGTTCTTATATAGTTTGAGCTTTTGCTGAGCTCATAGTAATAATCTGTAGCCTTAATTGGATTTTCACTATAGTCTTCGTAAAACCTTTTTCTGATCTCCGATGGTCTAGGCATAAAGCAATCCATTATTTTTGTATCCAATAAGTCTCTATACACAGGTGAGTTATATTCAAGTATATGATTTTCATAGGACCAGGCTAGAATATTTTCTAATATTTCTGTAGGTGATTCAGGAGCATCCTCAGATATTTCCACCTCTTTATAATCATCCAAGCCTAAAACATCTAAAACTAAGTTCCTTGAATAAACCTCATCCTCCTCAGATATTAATTTTTTATCTATGGCATAATTTATAAGCCTTTGTATCTCTAAATAGATATTGCATCCCATACTATCACCCCTTAAGCTTCAAAACCCTTTGGTTTATTTTGATGCCATTTCCACGCACTTTTTATTATATCCTCGACACTGGTAAACTTCGGTTTCCATCCCAGTTCTTTTTTAGCCCTTTCAGAGGATGCTATAAGCTTTGCCGGGTCCCCTGGACGTCTTTCTGAAATCCTTGCAGGAATAGGGTGACCCGTAACCGACCTTGAAGCCTCAATCATTTCTTTGACAGAAAATCCTTCGCCGTTACCTAGATTATATATTGAACTTATCTTGTCTTTCCTTAATTTTTCAACAGCTAAAATATGGGCATCTGCTAAATCTGTGATATGTATATAATCCCTTATACATGTTCCGTCGGTGGTATCATAATTTTCTCCAAATATTGATATAAAATCTCTTTTCCCTAATGGAACCTGTAGTATTAATGGTATTAAATGGGTTTCAGGGTTATGATCCTCTCCTATTTCACCGCTTTCATGGGCTCCAGCTACATTAAAATATCTTAGGGAAATATACTTTATATCATGGGCTGTGTCTGCCCATTTAAACATTTTCTCCATGGCAAGCTTTGTCTCACCATATGGATTTGTGGGCTCAGTTTTATCGGTTTCTACTATAGGTATATTTTCTGGCTCTCCATATACTGCTGCAGTCGAGGAAAATACTATCTTTTTTACCCCATGTCTATTCATAGCTTTAAGCAGTACTAGAGTACCATATAGGTTATTGTCATAGTATTTTAGGGGACTTTCCATGCTGTCTCCCACTAAGGAATTGGCTGCAAAATGTATTACGGCATCTATATTATTTTCACCGAAGACTTTGTCTAGAAAATCCTTATCTCTAATATCGCCATCATATAGCTTAGCCTTTGGATGAAGAGCACCTCTATGTCCCGTTTGAAAGTTATCTACTATAATAACCTCTTCGCCTCTGTCAATAAGCTCATATACCGTATGACTCCCTATATAGCCTGCTCCACCACATACTAAAATCATTTTCCCACCTCATTCAATATTTTTTTGGATAAATCTGAACATATAAAAATTTAAAGCATCATTACTTCAATTCCCTTGCACCATCTCCAACCGATGCTATATAAAAATCAGCTTTATAACCGATTTTTTCTTCATATTTTTCTCCCACAGCTTTAATAAACCGATCTAAGAATTTATTTTCCACTATACTTACTGTACAGCCTCCAAAGCCCGCTCCTGTCATTCTAGCTCCTATGGTTCCTTCTTGCTGCCATGCCAGCTCTACTATGGTATCTAATTCCTTTCCCGTTACTTCATAGTCATCCCTTAAAGAGATATGGGAATCATTCATCAGCCTGCCAAAGCCCTTTAAATCTCCAGCTTCAAGGAGCTGAACAGCCTTTATAGTTCTCTGGTTTTCATATACAGCATGTTTTGCCCTTCTTCTATTGACTTCATCAGTAATCAAATATTTATTATCTTCAAATTCTTCTTCACTCAACTCTCCCAGAGAATTTACGTTTAATTTGTTTTGCAGCTCAGATAGTGCTCTTTCACATTCACTTCTTCTCTCATTGTATTTAGAGTCAGCCAATTCTCTACTTTTATTAGTGTTAGCTATAACGATTGAGGTATCCTTTAAATCCAAGGTAGAATACTGGTATTCCAAGGAATTACAATCCAATAATATGGCCTTTCCCTTTCTTCCCATGCCAATGGCAAATTGGTCCATTATGCCGCAGCTCACTCCTACAAATTCATTTTCGGCTTTTTGACTCAATTTAACCATAGTAATCATATCAATATCTAGGTCAAATAATCCCTTTAGTGCCACAGCCATAGTGAGTTCCAGAGATGCCGACGACGATAGCCCTCCACCGGGGATATTTCCTAAGAATAAAACCTCTAATCCACTATCTATACTATATCCCCCATCAATTAATGCCTTTAGGACTCCCTTAGGATAATTAGCCCAACCATGCTTTTTATCAAGCTTCAGCTCATCTAAAGTAAATTCTACCATACCCAGTTCAACTGCATTTTTAGAATACATCCTTATTTTATCATCTTTTCTCCTTCTTGCAGCTCCAAATGTACCAAAATTCAGGGCACATGGGAAAACATGCCCTCCATTATAGTCAGTATGTTCACCGATAAGGTTTACACGACCCGGTGCAAAAAAAACCCTGGCTTCTTCACCTTCATCAAATATATTATTGAAATCACCTATTAAGTCTTGAGTTGAAATCACTTTATAGCCCCCTTATTAAAATAATATAGGTATTTTAGGTAAAACCCTATAGCTTTGTTTATTCAGTAAATAAAGTTTCCTTAGAGAAAGGATATGACAAATTTTATGCATACCCAATTTTTCCATAAATCCCAGAGGATTATATGCTAAAAATATCTTTAATAATTAAAGTGGCGGCACCTACTATACCTGAGTTTTCCTTAAGATAGGTTTCTCCAATATATAATAGCTTCAAGTTATTATTTATGCTTTTCTTAAAAACCGTATTTTTAATCTCATCAAACAAAAACTTCTCTGCCCTAGAAACTCCTCCAGCAATCAATATCATTTTAGGATTTAATATGTTTACAATCATGGAGATTCCAATACCAATATATTTTCCTGTTTCCCTTAATATTTGTATTGAAAGCTCATCGCCTTTAAGCGCTTCACCATAAATTTTTTCAGATGTAATATCCTTGATATCCATTCTATTTAAAATACTTGAGCTCTTACCACTTTTTAAGCCTTTAATAAATCTTGTAACTATACCAGGTCCAGATGCTATGGCATCAAAGCATCCGTAATGACCACATTTACACTTTATCCTTTGGTCTGAAATCCTTATATGACCAATTTCACCTGCACCAAAATTATTACCCCTATATAGGCTTCCATTTAAGTATATGCCTGCACCTACACCGGTTCCAATATTCAAAAGTACAAAATTCTTAGATTCTTTGGCCTTTCCGAACCATTTTTCACCTAGAGCCATAGCCCTTACATCGTTGTCTATTATCACCGATGTATTAAATTCACTTTCAAAGCTTTTGACTATGTCTATGTTATGCCAATTAAAGGCTGGTGCATATATTGAGATTCCTTCTTCAGTGTCAACAACACCATGTATACCCATTCCTATCCCTATTACCTTATCTAAATCATTGTCATAGCCTTTTACCACCTCGTAAATTGACTCTTTAATGACATTTATCACATCGTCTGTATCAGGATTTTCAGTATAATATAGAATAGTCTTGTTTATAATATTACCTTCAATATCTATGAGTCCAGTGGTGACCTTTTTAATGCCCATATCTACACCAATAATGTAAAGCTCATTGCTGTTGAGCTCCAATAGAATAGGCTTTCTTCCTCCACTTGATTCTCCACTGCCTATCTCCTTTATTATCCTGAGATTCAGGAGGTCTGAAACATTACTGGAAACCGTAGCAGGGTTTAGACCTATTTTTTTTGAAATATCCGCCCTTGATATTGGGCCATTTTCCCTAATTACCTTAAGTATTGAAACCGTATTTATTTTTTTTATAAGCTTTTTATCGGCTCTATGGAAATCCTTCATGGAATACCAACTTTCTTTAGTTAATAAATAAAGTTTGTTTTTAATATATCATATTTGGCAGCCCCTGTCAAAGTTTAGGACAAGGAGGTTTGAGGGAAGGGTTTTAGACTGTAAGCTATAAGTTGCAAGTGTTTGGGTCTTTCTAGTGAGTTTTAGTAGTATTAGGGTTTCATATAAGGTTTAGGATTAGCCATGTGTCTGAATCGGACCTCAAAGGAATTCTCCTTTTTGGAGCTGCACTTCCGGTGAAAAGATGTTGTTAATCTGTTGTTAGCTAATGTTATGATCGGAAATAAGCATTCACACTAGTTGTTATCAACTTGCCTCTTTATATAATGAAGTTCTGCAAATTGATTAAACCGCCGAATACTTTTTAATTCTAACTCTATTTCAATGTTCTGTTTATTGAACAAAGGAATTCCTGTTCCAATAATGGTAGGTGCAATATTTATTATAAACTCATCCACAAGATTCTCTTTAAGAAAATAGGATATTAAGTCTCCTCCACCAACAATCCAAATGTTTCTACCTTCAACACCCTTTAATGTATTTATAAATCTAACTATGTCGCCATCAACAAACTCTACACTATTATTAGCTTCATATCTTGACTTAGTGAATACATAACACTTCTTATTTTTATAGGGGAAATTCTCTTTCTCTGCCTTCATAATCCAATCATAGGTTCTTCTACCAAGCACTATTGTATCTATAGTGTCATAGAACTCCGAATACCCATTATCGCCTTCTCCTTCCACCTTAAATAACCAATCTAATGAATCATCTTCAGTAGCTATGTATCCATCCAAGCTTGTGGCTATATAAACTATCACTTTTCTTTTCATTGTAAATACCTCCTCGATGTTTCAATAAACAGCTCACAATCTCAGCTAACTATGACACTTACGAACCTAGCTGGCAAAGATCTAAGCAGATTAAATATCATTTCATATTATATCATATTCTAGTAATATTTTACCGGCTAATATAACCTCTAACAAGAAAGAAATTCTATTGTTTTTTAGATTTTAGTACAGCATACATTCTTATTAAGCTTTGCTACTTCAGTAAAATCATTTCTTTTAGGAGCTGCTAACACTCTACGTAAAAGTAAGACAGTTGAGGTGGTTGAAATTTGCGGAATTTATACTAGAAAGCTTTATTGTAGACAGATAGTTGACTCTAGTACTAGTCATGTAAATGTTTCTGTACCGTATCAATATGCATGGGTAACAATTTTTTACAAAGATGCAGGTTTTAGAACTGAACTTGTACTTCTTCTTGACATAGGGCCAGTTTTGGGAGTGCTTTTGATTTAAAAGGATTTAAAATAAATAGTTGAAAAAAATGTAAAAAAAGTATAATATTTAAATGTGAAATTATATTACTAAATAGAAGGGTGAGAGGTAGATTTGAAAATATTAGACAATATAATAATTAATTTCGATTTTCCAGGAAATTTTGAAGAGGCTGTTGAAAGAGAAGTTCAATTCTTGCAATCTTTTTTATCAGAACATAGACAATTGTTTTTTTTGGAACTAGAAAGTAACATTTACCCAAATGCAGATTCAGAAATTACAGGTATTAGTTCGGAAATAAAAAAAATTGTTTTAGAAAGCACCATTCTAAAAACAAAAGAAAGACTTTTTGATTTAAATGGTGAGACAGAAGAAAATGACTGCTTTTATTGGTTTTCGCCTAAAAACAAAGATGAAATCATTGAAATAGTTAAAGATCATTATCATTCGTATTGTTGCATTGTTTTAGAGAACGGAAGGAATATTAAAGAATATGATTACTTATTAAAAGTAATAGAAAATTTACAATATGATGAAAATGATGCTTGTCGGGCAATGATAATAAACGAACGAATTGAAAATAGTTTTACAATTAATATTAAACCTAAAATCGAAAAAAATTTTAAGAGTTTAATTGAATAGAAAAGTATAGAACAAAAAACTATCTCTTTACATTGTGAAATTGAAATGGATATAGAGAATGTATATACAAAAATGCTAGCATTTTTGTATATACATTTTTTATTGATGATATTAATCCCAATACCAGTGGTGTTTTTCACCTTTACCTAATTTATTAGATTTATCATGATAGTGATCAGGATATTTTTTTCCAGTTGCTACATCTTTTCTCGCTTTTGGACTATATTTATATTGAGGTTGTTTATGATGAATTTCTCCGATTTTTTTTCCTGTGTCTTTATCGAGAACATCTGTTACTTTAGTCCCATCATTAAACCTACCGTCTCTGGAGTTACCTCTTTTTCCATTGACCTCTTTTAATAATTTCTTTTGGCTTCCTTTGTCAGTCCAATTTCTATTATTAGAAACATTAACGATTTTATCGTCTGTGAAGTTGTCTATAAAAGTTTTTATAAGATTGAAAAGCCAGCTACCAGCACTTACAATTTCATCTTTAAAAACATATACACCGGTGGCTAACAATACTACTTTCCCTAAGCCAGGGATGAAATATGTAGCCGCTACAGCAGAACCAGCCCCTGATACATGCACTGTTCCGTTATCATATTCATTTGAGCAACAATCTCCTGCAAACATATTTTCATCCTCAGATACAAAAACCTCGTCGTCAACACGTCTAAATACATTACCGTAATTAGAAGATTCAACATTAGCAAAACTGCATAAAGTTGAAGACATCATTAAAGCAAATACTAAAACAAAACAAATATAACTCTTCTTCGACATAATGGTCCTCCTTAATAAATATTAGATTTTAAAAATGTGTGCACACAAAAGGAATAATAACATAAAACAAACAAAAAAAATGTAGAAATTTGCCAAAGAAAAAAATGTAATATTTTGTTAATATTTTTTAAATTTCAAAATATTGTAACAACATCAAAACTATTTAGGTATCGTTAAGCAAACTGAAATTGCTAAGAGAGTATAGCAAGAAAAGATTAACACTATCTTACATTTAGATTTGCGATATTATTGTGCATATATATAAGGAAATGACTATATTTATATAAGAGAGAAATGAGGTGTCTAGTATACTTATAAAATATTAAAAAATACATACAATACTAATTTACTAGAAACTTTATTAAATTAATTCGTTGAATCTGTCAAAATTTTAAAAATTAGTAAATTAATAAAAAAAAATAATAAGGTGCTGTCTCACTCTAGATTTTTAATCTATTATGAAACAGCACCATCTAAATAAAAAATAAATATTATATTTTATATATTTTTCAGAAAAATTCACACTATTTTGTTGACAGACCCTTAAATCATCAATACCTAAGACTTTTATAATTTATTTATTATACTAGCGTTATACGCTGCTCCAAATCCGTTATCTATATTTACTACGCTGACACCGCTGGCACAGCCATTTAGCATTGATAGTAAGGCTGAGAGTCCTCCAAAGTTTGCTCCATAGCCTACACTTGTTGGAACAGCTATGACTGGATTACTCACAAGTCCTCCTATAACACTTCCAAGGGCTCCTTCCATTCCAGCCACCACGATAACAACCTTTGCACCCCTTATCACATCAAGTCTTGCCAATAATCTATGTATACCCGCAACTCCTACATCAATAATTTTCTCTACTCTATTTCCAAGGATTTTAGCTGTTTCTACAGCTTCTTCCACAACGGGAAGGTCCGATGTACCTGCTGAAATAATTGCAATATAACTATCCGTAAGCTTTTGTTCTTTTCTCTTTATGGTAATTGTCCTGCCGAGCTTATTATATTCTGCATCTTCACACATTTCCTTTACAGCTTCATAAATTTCTTCACTTGCCCTTGTGGCTAATATATTATTGTCCTTCGTCAGCATAAACTTTATGATACCCCTTACTTGCTCCGGGGTCTTCCCCTCACAGTATATTACCTCAGGATATCCTACCCTTAGCTCCCTATGATTGTCTATCTTAGCAAACTCTAAATCCTTAAAGGGCAAATCCTCAATTTTTTCCATGGCTTCTTCTATTGATACCTCATTACTTTTTACACCTTCAAGAAGCGACTTTATTTCTTTAGCATCCATAGTATTCCCTCCTATTATTTAACTTTGAATTTATATTATTTATCTTTAATAGTCTCATTGAAGCTTCCCATTCTATATCCCTCTAAATCCATTGATATATATTTAAATCCAATTTTCTTTAGGTTTGCAGAAATTTCATCAAGAAGCTTTTCATTGAGCAGCTTCTTTCTATCCTTTCTGTCTACCTCAATCCTTGCTAGATTGCCATGACACCTTACTCTAACTGCTCTAAAGCCTATGCTCATCATATACTTCTCTGCCTCTTCTATCTTCTCAAAATCTTCAACCTTAAGCTCATCTCCATAGGGAATCCTAGTTAAGAGACATGCATATGGAGGCTTATCCCAGGTGCTTAGTCCTAGCTCCTTAGACATACTTCTTATCTCATCCTTAGTTAATTTACACTCAAGCAGTGGACTCTTTATATCAAGCTCTCCCAATGCCTTTAAACCAGGTCTATAGTCACCTATATCATCGAAATTCGTTCCATCTATAACGTAATTATAGCCTTCATTTTTGGCTATATCTTGTATAATACTGAATACAGCCTTTTTACATAAATAACATCTGTCTTCAGGGTTATGCTTTATCTCATCAATAATTGGCACCTCTACAATCTGATGCTTAACCTTCAATTCCTTAACCAATTCCTTGGCTTCTTCTACCTCCCATTTAGGAATATATGGAGATAATACGGTTACAGCTTTAAGGTTATCTCCCAGGGCTTCTTTAGCTGCCTTTAGTAGAAAGGTGCTATCTACTCCACCTGAAAATGCCAATACTACTTTATCCAGCTTTTTTAAATAGTCTATTAGATTTCTATATTTATCATTATAAAGCATCTATATATCCTCCACTGCTTTACTTAAGCCTCTATAAATTTCTGCAATAGGCATGCTATTTTCCTTTGCAAGCCTTTTACAGTCCTCATATTCTGGCTTATATTTCACTAATTCTCCCTTGTAATATGATTTCTTAATCCTTATGTCTCCGTGCTTTGTCGATACCTTTTCAAAATCTCTTTGAAGCATTATTTTGTCGACCCTGTATTTCCTAATACCTATTGAAGTAGTTTCTTTAAAAATTATCTCCATAACATCTCTTTCTCTTTTATCGTCAACTAGTATGCTTAATTTTATTGCGGGTCTGCCCTTTTTCATAATAATAGGCGTTTTGAATACATCTAAAGCTCCTTTTTCAAACAACCTTTCCTCAATATAGCTGTAAAGCTCTGGATTCATATCGTCTATATTGGTTTCAAGTATGTATTGTTCTTCTCTTTTCTCTTTTTCATCTGCCCTTCCCATATAAACCCTTAATACATTGGGTACATCCAAGTTTCTATTTCCTATACCATAGCCTATTTTATCTATGGAAAAATCTATTTTATTGGTAAACTCATCTACATTGGCTGCCAATATTGCTGCCCCTGTTGGTGTGGTGGTTTCAAACTCTACTAGACCAGCTTTAATTGGAATATCCTTTAATATTTCAACGGTTGCCGGAGCCGGTACTGGTATGATACCGTGGGCACAGTTTACAAAGCCTCCTCCAACCTGAACATGGGATGCAATAATCTTGTCTACCTTTAAATAGTCCAGACATATTGCAGCTCCAACCATATCTATTATAGAATCAACAGCACCTACCTCATGGAAATGAACTTCATATAATCCCTTTCCATGAACCTTAGCCTCTGCCTTTGCCACCTTCATGAACATATCTATACTTAACTTTTTTACCCTGTCACTTAAGCTGCTGGAATTAATTATATTTTCGATAGCCTTTAGATTTCTATGATGATGCTCGTGATTGTGGTGGTGATGGCAATGATTATGATGGTGCTGATGGGATTCATGATTATGATGGTGATGATGAGATTCATGATTATCTTCATCATTATGAGGGTGATGATGGTGGTGACCTCTATCTTGATTTTTAAGTATCACGTCCACCTTGGTCCCACTTATGCCTTTTTTAATGGTTTTTTTAACATTTATTTCATATTCAGCCTCTAGCTTTAGTTTTGAAATTTCCTTTAATAAATAATCCTTATCGACCCCAAGGTCAATCATGGCTCCTAGATTCATGTCTCCACTTATTCCGCAAAAGCAATCATAATACAATACCTTCATTTTTATCTCTCCTCAATAAAGCTATGGTTTTTTTATATGCTCTTTATATCATAGACACTAGTTTACTATCTATATTTGTCTTTTCAATTCCATATTTTTAGTTTCGTTAATATAAATAATACCAGTAGTTAGCTTTTTATGCTATAGATTTGTAACTAATAGCTTCAATATTTATTAAGTTTTTTCTTAAACAAATATGTTATTTTATTATTGCCCTCTTTTTCTTTTTTCTTCTTTTTTGAAATTGTGCATATTTTTTACTCAAAAACATTATTGTCTTGCTAATAGGTCCTTCAAACTCCTTGGACACATTTTTAAGCTCCTCTGGTATATTTATGTTCTGTGGACACTCCTCTATACACTTTTTACAATTGATACAATGACTGGCTAAAGTAGTTTCTCCTCCAAAAATACCTCCTTGATTGCCCAGGTACATAACTGAATACATCATTTTCTTATTAAATAAATGTCTATTATTATAGGTTTCAAAGGATGCAGGTATATCTACCTTTACCGGACAGGGCATACAGTATCTACATCCTGTACAGCTTACCTTTCTAAGACCCTTATAAGTATCCGCTGCATCAGCAATGATTTTGAGTTCTTCTTCGGTCAATGAGCTAGGATGAGCCTCAGAAGCAATTTTAATATTTTCCTCTATGTGATCATCTCTATTCATCCCCGATAATATAAGTGTAACCTCTGGATGATTCCATATCCATCTTAAAGCCCATTCTACATTACTTCTCTTTATAGGTGCACTGTCATAAATATCTTTGACTTTATCGGGCAATGTTGTGGCTAGACTACCTCCAAGCAGGGGTTCCATGACAATTACACCCAAACCCTTTTTGGCTGCATACATAAGACCTTCCCTGCCAGCTTGATTGTATTCGTCTAAAATATTGTATTGAATTTGGCAAAAATCCCAGTCATAATCATCTACAATTTTATTAAAATCTTCACGGGCACCATGAAAGGAAAAACCAATATTGGTGATTTTCCCTGAATTTTTTATATCATTCATAAACTCAAAAATACCAAGCTTTTTTATCTTCTCCCAACTTGATCCATTCAAGGAATGAATAAGATAATAATCAATAGTATCTATATCTAATTTCTTTAGCTGTTTATCTAAAAATGAATACATATCTTCCTGAGAATGACAAAGAAATTGTGGAAGCTTAGTAGCAATCTTTACCTTTTCTCTATATCCATCTTTGAGGGCTTTACCTAAAAAGCTCTCACTTCGTCCCCCATGATATGGCCAGGCTGTATCCACATAGTTTACTCCCTTATCTACTGCTTCTCTTAATTGCTTTGTTGCCAGCGTCTCATCAATTCTCCCATTTTTAGTTGGAAATCTCATACAACCAAATCCTAAAATTGATAAGTTATCACCCGTTTTCTTCATTTCCCTATATAACATATTACTCCCTCCCTATATATTTAAATCCCCTTTACAGGAACTTTTATCAATTGACTGTTTGCTCTATTGCATGTATAATAAATACAAGCTAGCCCTTTAATCATATTCAAGGCTTAATGTCTTTAAAAACAAGATTTTATAAAGTGTTATAAGTTTAGGTAGATGTTTTATAAGTCTTTAGTTTTAATCTTTTATAGATTGACTAATCACTCTATTGACTTCTTAAAAATATCATATTTTTTCTACCTATTCAAGGATTTTTTTATTGTTTTCAAAAAATTATTTTATTCAATTAATCTGTACCTCAATATTAATTGACAAATTTATATATATGTGTTATCTTTCGCTTATGTTAATTTTTCTGTGTTTTCTTAATTTTTTTTATTATGGGTATACAGAAAATCTAAAAAATGTATTTAATATAGTGAATTCTTAAATTTGAATACTAGTAGTTACCCTTGACTTTTTTATTTAGCTTTGCTAATTATATTATAGAGTCATTACTCTATCGGGAGGTGATCTAATGACTAAATCAGATAAAATACTAGAAGCTGCCCTAAAACTATTTATAACCGACGGTTTTCATGGAACTCCTACATCTAAAATCGCCAAGGAAGCAGGTGTTGCAAATGGCACACTATTCCACTATTTTAGCACTAAGGAAATTCTTATAAGCGAATTATATTTGAATGTAAAAAAGCATTTAAGCAACTATCTCAATCATAATCTCGATATGTGCAAAACCACAAGAGAAAAGTCTAAAGCAATTTGTACAAAGTGGATAAGATGGGGAATCGAAAACCCTGATAAATTTACTTTCTTCCAGCAGTTTGCTAATTCACCCTTTATAAATTCTATAAGCAGAGAAGAGGGAGCTAAAAATTTTGAATTTGCCTTTGAGATTATCGAAGAGGGAATCAGCAACGGTTCTTTAATAGATATTGATAAATACTTAATAATCAGTATCTTGTTTGGAGCAATCAATGGTCTAATTCACTTCGCTCTGGAATTTCCTGAAAAATTTGATGACGATTACCTGGAAACTGGATTTAGAATGCTTTGGAGATCTATTGCAAATATATGATGTATCGTAAAGGGACAGGCTTTTATAATTATAACCCAAATTATAAAAGCCTGTCTCTGATTTAATTAACAATTACTGGTTTTCTATGCATAAATTTTCTTCATTTTCTTTTTGTTTTTTCTTTAATAATGCTTTAATATCTACTTCTGTTATAAGCATTCCCGAAAGTATCAATGCGGCTCCAGCCATTCCCCTTGGGCTTAGAATTTCTCTAAATATAATATATCCAAATATTGCTGCAAATACTGGCTCTGCTGTATAAATGAGTGCTGTATGGGTTGGACTGGTGTATTTTTGAGCAACGCTTTGGACAATATATGCTCCTGAGGTGCATACAACACTTAATATAAAAATATTTATCCATACTTGATTAGCCTTTGGCAGCACAGGGCTTTCAAAGATGAATGATGTCACTAGACTTAAAAAACCAACTATTCCTATTTGTATTACTGCCAGGGGAACAGACTTTGAATCTATTGTATATTTTCCAACAAATATTATATATAGGGCAAATATTATTGCAGCAAAAAAAATATATATGTCTCCAATATTTATTCTTGAAATACTTCCATTTAAGGACAGCATCCCAATACCTATAAATGCCAGTATTACACTCAAAATAGTTTTTCTATTGGGTATTTTTTTCACCATAAGAGTTGAAAAAATTGGAACTAATACCACGTTAAAGCCTGTTATAAATGCAGCTTTAGAAGCCGAGGTATAGTTAAGTCCCATGGTTTGAAGGGCAAAGCTTGCGTAAAGTATAAGTCCAAGAATTATTCCATACCTTAGGGATTTTTTATCGGTTTTCTTCATATCCTTAATAAAAATTATAGAGGATATGGCAAATGCTATAAAAAATCTAATAGCTAAGAAATTAAAGGTTGATAGCTCTGTAAGGGAGCTTTTAGTCAGTATAAATGATGCCCCCCATCCAATTGTAACTAGAAATAATGCTATGTCTGCTTTAAGTTGTTTTGTCATATATGTAGCCTCCTCACTAGATTAATCTTAATATATGATACATCATCTAATACCTATGTGGTTTTGTGAGAAGTTAAATTTTCCTGTAATCCTCTTTGTAATATTTACAATGGTCTTTTCATAAGATTATGTATTCTAATAGCTACAGCAAGCTCTTCATAAAAATGCTTTATATCACTATTTTTATTTAAAACCTTAGATATTCTATCAATTCTATATCTTATGGTATTACTGTGCTGAAACAGTTCTTTAGCAGTTTCCTTTACATCACCATTGTTTCCCACATAAGCTACTGCGGTTTTTAATAGCTCTGTATCATTCCTTGTATCATAGGTTAAAAGGGGCGTTATCATTTCATTATAGTATCTTTGAACCCAGGGGTTATCCATAAGGGGCAGCAGTATTTTATTAATTCCGATATTATTAAAAAATGATATATCCTCATCATATATCCTTGAATGTTCAAAGGCATACATGCTTTCTTTAATCGATTCATTCAACTCATCTAATCTTTCATGCAGGCTGCTTATTCCTATGATATATTGTCTGCTTTTAAAGCCCAAGCTTTCAAGCCTTCTTAGAATAATTTCATTTGCTTTATTTAAATCTACTTCTTCAAAGGTATTAATAATAATATAAGCATCTTGATATGAAATGATTTTATTGAATTTATTGAGACTTTTATCACATGCTGTCCTTGGAGACGGAGCCACCTTTGTAGATTTATCAAAGCCTTTACCCTTGCAAAATACAATGATATTTTTCTCTCTGAAATTCCCATTTATTTCATAGGCAATTTTCTTTATCATCATCTTGTTTAAATCGCTATATAGAATATTATCTATCTTCAATCCAAGGGCTTCCCTCTGCTCCTTTTCTCTAATGGCCATCATTACATCTGTGATAATGTCTTCAAAATATGTTTTACTAAAAACCATTATTGGAAAGCTGTTCTCATTGGCAAGCTTAATAACATCATCTGGAATTCTATCGAAATAGATAGGTTTTATTGCTAATCCGCTCACCCCTACGGAAATAAGGCAATCTACAATTTCATAAAGCCCTTTGATATTATCCTTTATATTGAGTAATGTGCTAAGAACAAACTCACCGACTACAAAATTTTTTTCTATGAGCTCCTTTATCTCATAATCTAAAATTCCTACTTTAGATATCTCACTACTCAACCCACCTTTTCCCGCTACAACTCTAAAATCTTTGAAAGATTCCAGCTCTAGAGCCTCATTTATGGTTATGGACATCTTAAACCTCCCCAAAGCAAATTATAAATACAAGCAATCTCACATTCTTTTATTCATTACTTCATATTGGAAGTATCTCCAAGTATTTTACATTGATAATATATATTCTAAATGATACAGTATTTTTATAAAGGGGGAAATACTTTGAAAAAAATAGTACTTACATCACTTTTCATGTCAATGCTTCTATTTGGCACTTCTTCCTATGCAAAATCTTATGTCATGCATACTGCACAATCTGGAGATTCTTATTGGAAAATATCTCAGCAGTATGAGGTTACTGTAGATGAGCTAAAGGATTTAAATGATGCAAAGGATAATACAGTTGAAATAGGAAATCTTGTAAAAGTAATGCCTGTTTCTCAGAGTAAAACTATAACTATAAAAGTAGACGATGAAATCCTAAATCCCGATAAAATGCCCTACATAGAGGAAGATCGTGCTTTTGTCCCCATACGTTTCATAGCCAAAGCCTTAAATGTTAATGACATCAGTTGGGACAATGAAACCAAAACAGCAATTTTGGCTGATAATACAAAGAGAATTGAGTTAACCTTAGGTTCAAGTACAGCAAAAGTAAATGGCAAAATAATTGCCCTTGATTCACCAATAAACATTTATGAAGGAAGAATCTTTGTACCTGTTCGTTTCGTTGCAGAGATTTTTGAATGTTTAGTTAGCTGGGATCATGCAAACTATAGGGTATTAATAAATACATTAAACTCCTATGGAAAGGATATATATTGGCTTTCAAGAATAGTACATGCCGAATCCCATGGAGAGCCCTATGAAGGAAAACTTGCAGTTGCCAATGTGGTTATCAATAGAAAAAACAGTCCAGATTTTCCAGACAGTATTAAAGGAGTTATCTTCGATAAAAACTATGGATATCAGTATACCCCTGTATTAAACGGAACCATTTATAATACACCATCCTGGGATAGTGTTAAGGCAGCAACGGAAGCCTTGGAGGGCAAAAATAATATAGATGACTGCCTGTACTTTCTTAACCCAGATAAATCAACTAATTTTTGGATTATTAAAAATAGAACCTTTTATAAGAGCATAGCTTTACATGATTTTTATAGATAATCGACTAATATCAAAACCCTCTTGCTTAGTTAAAAGAGGGTTCAGATTGTTGACAAAGTCAACAAGATGGCAGGCTTCCCCGAAATCCGAAGTTCGAGGCGTGCTGAAAGTGAGAGGTCGCAGCGTATAAAGAAATACGTAAGAGTTCTCACCCCAAGCAACAACGAAGAAATTCGGGTTTCGGGGGAGCCTGAACCCTCTTGTTTAGTTAAAAGAGGGTTTCTATAGCTTAGGGATCGTAAAGCTAAACACAGTCTTTTCACTTAGCTTACTTTCTACCCATATTTTACCATCATGCTTTTCTATAAGCTTCTTAGCTATTGACAGTCCTAATCCACTGCTCCCTACAGGCTTTTTTCTAGCTTTATCCCTTATATATAGACGTTCAAATATAAAAGGAATATGCTCCTCCTCAATTCCCGGCCCTTTATCCCAAATATTTATTTGATAATCATTTTCTAATTGTACTAAATCTATACCAATTACATTTTCTCTACCGCCATATTGCAGTGCATTTTCAATTAGATTATTTAATATCCTAATTATACTCAGTCTGTCACAATATACCAATGCCTTCTCATCAATGATATCAATCTTTAATGTGATTTCTTCCTTATTAAATTTTGGCAAGAAACCTATAATACATTCCCTCAATATTTCTCCCATATCATGGGATTGAAAGTCCATTTTGATATCATCTGAATCCAATTTTGCCATATGAAAAATTTCATCAATAAGCTGCTTTAGCTTCCTTGATTTCATAGATATTATCTGAAGATACTCCTGTCTCTCCTCTTCATTTGACGCCATTCCATCCTTTAGTGCATCCACATATCCAATAATTGATGTTAAAGGAGTCCTTATATCATGGGATATATTGACCATCAATTTTCTTCTGGCTTCTTCAGCCATGATTTCATTCTCACATGTAACCTGAAGACTTTCAATTATTTTATTAAAATTGCATGCTAAATCACCAATTAATCCATCTTCTCTAACCAGAATCCTTCCATTAAGATTACCAGAAGCAACTCTTTGAATCTGTTCGTTCATTTTTTTAAGCTTATATATATTCTTATTTTTCATATAAATTTTGAGTACTGAAAATATTATTATTAGAAGATTTAAGGCTATTAAATAGGAATTATCTATATCAAAAAGATAGAATGCTACTAGCATAATACATGCTAAAAATGGTAATATACAATCTAATACGGTAAATATTTTACAAAGTCCCCTCATAGCATCATTCTCCTACAAATTTATACCCAATTCCCCATACTGTTTGAATGAATGTTGGTTTATCGGGATTTTCTTCTATCTTTTTCCTTAGCCTTCTAACATAAACCATTACAGTATTATCGTCCTCAATATAGGTATCGTCCCATACATTTTTAAATATTTGGGCCTTAGTAAATACTTGGTTTGGATTACTGGCAAAAAACTTTAAGAGTTCAAATTCCTTTGCAGTAAGCTGTATCTTCTCATCGCTACGATGAACCACATAGCTCTTTAGGTTAATTCTTAAATTGTTAAAGGATATAATGGAATTATTTGTGGCAGATATTCCACCACTGAGAAGAAAATACCTCCTCAGGTGGGCACTTATTCTGGCAACAAACTCATTTAGGCTAAAGGGCTTTGTTATATAGTCATCTGCACCTATCCTCAGACCCAAGACCTTATCAATTTCATCTCCCTTAGCTGTTAACATGACTATAGGTGCATTGGTTTGACTCCGAAGTCTTTTACAAACCTCTATACCATCTATTTTAGGCATCATTACATCTAAAATTATAAGATCATACTTTTTTCTACTAAAAAATAATAAACCTTCTTCTCCATCTGAGGCTGCATCAACATTATATCCTTCTCTCTCAAGGTATTTTCTTAGCAAATTTAATATCTCTATCTCATCATCTACAATTAATACATTTACTTCTTTCATCTTATCCCTCAATTCACATATGGATTACTAATATATATAATAATACAAATGTAGTTTTATAGATACTTTATATATTTATTTTGATATAGGTATTTTAGGTAGAATTTTAATTTCTTTAGATATAAAATTTCTTGCAAAAAAGAGTATAATTTAATTTTATTCAATTAAATTATACTCTAAATGAGGTTATCTTTAAAGGTTATATAATTTCTCAAATTTATTTTCTAAATACTCTATGAAGTAAGTGGGATTTAACTCCTCCCCAGTCACATCCTTTAGAATTTCATTTGGTTTTTTCAAGCATCCATGCTTATGGATATTCTCCCTTAGCCAAACAAGGATTTCATTAAATTGACCAGCCTTAAGAAGTTCATCAATATCTAATGTCTTACTCATAGTGTTTTCAAACTGGGAAGCATAGGCGTTACCTAAAGCATAGGATGGGAAATAACCAAACAGTCCATCTGACCAATGTACATCTTGCAGGACACCCATCTTATCGTTTGGTGGAGTAATTCCTAAGTATTCTTCAATCTTTCTATTCCACAGCTCAGGCAAATCCTTAACCGCTACCTTTCCCTCTATCAGCATTTTTTCTATCTCATATCTAACCATTATATGTAATGAGTAGGTAAGCTCGTCGGATTCTATTCTTATTAATGAGTTCTCTGGTTTATTTATTGCCTCATAAAATTCATTTAATGATATATTTGATAGCTGTTCTGGGAATTTTTCCACAAGCTTTGGATAAAAATGCTTCCAGAAATTCATATTTCGTCCAAAGATATTCTCAAACATTCTAGATTGGGATTCATGAATTCCCATAGATGTACCTCTTCCCAATATTGTTTCAGCTATATCTTCACCAATATTCTGTTCATACAAGGCATGTCCGCCCTCATGTATAGTACTATATATTGCAGATGTAAGTTTATTTTCATAGTAATGTGTTGTTATTCTGACATCATTACGTGTAAAGTTTATTGTAAAGGGATGCTCGCTTTCCTTTAGCATTCCAGCGTCCTTGTCAAAACATATTTTATCAAGAATATAATGGGAAAATTCTTCTTGGATTTTAGTGGGATAGCTTTCATCTAAAAAATCCGTCTTTATTATTTTATCACTATTTTGAATCCTCTTTAATAGAGGGACAATTCGCTCCTTTAAAGCTGCAAAAAATTCATCCAATCTTTCCGTAGTCATACCAGGTTCATAATCATCTAAAAAGGTGTTATAGGGATGTCCAGTATATCCTCTATACTCAACGAATTTCCTCAGAGTACCAATAATTTTCTCAAGTACTGGTTCAAATATGGAAAAGTCAGACTTATTTTTTGCCTCCTCCCACACAGTATGCGACTTTCCAAGGAGCTCTGCATATTGTCTAAATTCTTCAGAAGGGATTTTAGTAAACTTATTATATTCCTTTCGCATCTTCACTACCATAGCATTTGTTATATCATCAAGTCTATCTCTTTCTTTCTCTAAAATCTCTAAACATTCCTTCATCTCATCTGAAACAATAAGCTTGAAAACTTCTCCTGCTAAGATACCTTGTATCTTGGCACGATTATTCACAGCCTTCTTAGGTGCTCCCGTTGAAGCATCCCAATACATTAGGGAGCTTGAATGTCTATATGCCCTGATTTTCTCAAGAATACCATTAAACTGTTTTTTCCCTTGCTCTAAATTCATCGCCTACCTCCTCAATTTTGAAATATTTTATGTACAAGTCTAAAGCTGTCTCTTATATACAATATAATAATACAATTATTTTTATATGTCTAATAAATTTTATAGGGGTTTTAGGATGTAAGCGTATATGAGGAAATAGTAAGATACTAACTTGACAAAACAGCATATATTAATGCTGCATGACTATAATATACAAATATTTAACTTTCCACATTATTTCGTCCATTATACTTTGCTCGGAAAAGAGCTCTGTCGGCAAGATATATAAGCTCTTCGACAGAATCTTGAGTCTGAGGAAGCATCGTTGCAGTCCCAAGGCTGACTGTTACATAGGAAGAAACGCTGGAATGCTCATGCCTAATTTTTAATGATTCTACTTTATTTCTTATTTTTTCTGCAATAAAAACTGCACCGTCTCTATCGGATTCCGGCAGTACTGCAACAAACTCCTCTCCACCGTACCTTGCTACTAGGTCTGCTGGCCTTTGGATGGATGCTACGATGGCCTTGGCAACCTTCTCAAGGCATTTATCTCCCGCCTGATGTCCATAATAATCGTTATACTCCTTAAAATGGTCTATATCTATCATTATTAAAGATATCGTTGTCTTTGATCGTATCGCCCTTTTCCATTCAGCTTTAATATTTTCTTCAAAGCTCCTTCTATTTGAGATTCCCGTCAAAACGTCTATAGATGAGAGATGTTCAAGCCTGCTGTTCAACTCTCTTAGCCTCATGAGCTCATCTACCTTTTCCTTAAGTATCTCTGTCTGCTTCTTTAGTTTTTCCTTCTGCCTATACAGTTCAACAAAGACCGAAACCTTACTCTTTAATATCAAGGGCTCTATGGGCTTAAACAGATAATCTACAGCTCCGATTTCATATCCCTTAAATATCCCTCTTTTATTCTTATCGATGGCTGTAACAAATATAATGGGAGTATTTCTAGTTTTTTCGTTTTCCCTCATAAGCTTGGCAGTTTCAAAACCGTCGATTTCAGGCATTTTTACATCCAACAAAACAAGGGCAAAATCATACTCAAGCATTAAAGATAATGCTTGATTTCCCGAAGTGGCCTTTACAATATTTAGGTTTAATTCCTTCAATATATTCTCTAAAACGAATAGGCTTTCTGGCCTATCGTCAACAATCAGTATATTGATTTTATCTTGGAATCCCATATGCCTACCCTCCATAACCATCAGCAGCCCTAGTTATTTGCTTTAAATTGCCTCTTATGTATAGAATTTATATAATAGAACTTAAATTATCCCTATTGAAAAACTCAATATTTCTATATATAAACCCAGTTAAAATTATGCCATTTCCTCAAGTAATTATCTACTAAAGTTTACTAGACTATATTTAATTATAAAATTTTATCATTCATTAAAAAAATTGACAAGGAGATAGAAATATAATAAAGTCTTCTATCAAAATCTTTTAGCTACAAGCTTCAATCTCCATATATTGGGAGTTTTCCAATGTTTTTCATAAATAGAAAAGTTCAACTCCACGGTATTGGAGTTAAACTTTATATTTTATTTTGCGTTTAAAAGCTGCATCTATTTAATTCTAATATCATTTTTTTGTATTCTTTAGGATTTAAGGATTGCTGTCCATCACTAAGTGCCTCTGTAGGATCAATATGCACTTCAACCATCAATCCATCAGCTCCACATGCTAAAGCACCTTTTGCCATTGGCATAATCAGCTCCTTACGTCCAGTTCCATGACTGGGGTCCACTATTATTGGAAGTCCAGTTTCACTTTTCATAATAGGAACTGCGGCTAAATCCAATGTATTTCTAGTATAGACCTCAAAGGTTCTTATTCCTCTTTCACAAAGTATAATATTATTATTTCCATAGGCGGCAATGTATTCCGCAGCCATTACCCATTCCTTTATAGATGCACTCATTCCCCTCTTTAGAAGAATAGGCTTATTGATTCCCCCTACCTCCTTAAGCAAGGAATAGTTATACATATTGCGGGAGCCAATCTGTATAATATCTGAATACTCTACTACAGCATCAAGGTTTTTTTCATCCATAAGCTCCGTTATTATTGGGGTATTAATCTTCTCCCCTGCTTCCTTCAAGTATTCCAGGCCCTTTAAGCCCATCCCTTGAAAGGTGTAGGGGCTTGTTCTAGGCTTAAATACCCCTCCCCTTAGCACATCAACACCAACCTCTTTAAGTGCTAATGCCGTATCTATAACCTGCTGCCTAGATTCAACAGCACATGGTCCAGCAATCATTATTGAGGGGTTATCTCCCCCAATATTTAAAGTCCCAACCTTTACAGCTATTTGCTTACCAGTTAGTATTCTTTTATCCTTCATAATTAATCTTCCTTATTTCTTCGCCAGCTAAACTTTTCATCACTTGGCTGATATCTTTATTATTTATCTTAACCCTTGGTGCTATCTCGTAAAGCGGAACCATAACAAAAGCTCTCTCAGTCATACGGGGATGAGGTATAGTAAGTTTTTCTTCCTCTGATTTAAAGCCTTCATATAGTAAAATATCCACATCTATAATTCGAGGTCCCCATCTTATTATTCTTTTTCTTTTTAGTTTCTCCTCAATCTCCCTACAAAATTCTAAAAGTGAATGGGGATTTAGAGTAGTATCTATTTCTAAAACTACATTTAAAAACCAATCCTGCTCTTTATATCCTACAGGCTCTGTTTCATAATATGATGACATTTTTAAAAGCTCAATATTTTCATGACTGCCTAGCATATCTACAGCACGGTCAATATTTTCCTTGCTATCTCCAATATTGCTTCCAAGTCCTAAATAGGCTTTAGACATCTCTTTTTCTCCTTATTTCAACTCCAAAATAATCGTATATTCCATTTACAGGAGCTTCCGGCTTCTTTATTTTAACAATTATTTCCTCTACTAAAGAAAATCTATTTAATAGTTTATCAGCAATATTTTCTGCAAGGGCCTCTAAAAGCTTAAATCTTTTATTTTCCACAATATCCTTCACCATATTGTATGCTTCACCATAGTGAACCGTATCAGCAACATCATCACTAATACCAGCCTTCTTTAAATCAGTATAAAGCTCTATATCGAGGAAGAATTTTTGACCTAAAAGGTTTTCTTCCTTCAGTACTCCATGATAGCCAAAGAAGGCAAGATTTTTCATTATTATTTTATCCATTTTACAAGCTCCTTACAATGGCATCAGCTACCTTAGCAGCCCTTAGATTTTCCTTTATATCATGTACCCTTACTATATCTACACCCTGCATTATTCCCATTACGGTTGTGGCAACAGTTCCTTCAATCCTTTCTTTTGGAGGTAAATCAAGAATCTTTCCAATCATTGATTTTCTTGAAGTCCCAAGTAAAATAGGATATCCCAAGTCATTTAGCTCACCTAATCTCGACATAACCACCATATTCTGCTCTGGGGTTTTTCCAAAGCCTATACCGGGGTCGAGTATTATATTTTCCTTCTTAATACCAGCTTTTAAACCAGCTTCTATAGATACTCTAAAGAAGTCGCATATTGACTCCATAATATCCCTAGAGTAATCTGTTCCTTTTTGGTTGTGCATAATTATAACTGGAGCACCATACCTTGAAACCACCGATGCTATATCTGGATCTCTTTGTAATCCCCATACATCATTTATGATATGGGCTCCCCCTTCAAGGACCTTCTCAGCCACTGAAGCCTTATAGGTATCAACTGATATGGGAATGTCGGTCTTAGCCGCAAGTCTCTTAACAACTGGTAAAACCCTTCTCAGCTCATCCTCTGAACCTACTTCCTTGGCCCCTGGTCTAGTTGATTCGCCGCCAATATCTATTATATCTACGCCCTCTTTAATCATTTCCTCAGCATGCTTTATAGCAGAATCAACATCAACAAATTCCCCTCCATCGGAAAATGAATCTGGAGTTACATTTAATATACCCATTACATAGGTTCTACTACCAAAGCTAAAATCCTTATTCCCACATCTAATATTTATTTTTCTATGAAATTTATAGCTTACATTTCTCATTGGCTTTCCCCCATTAATAGCCTAAGCTGTATTACACTAATATCCTATCTTCTAAAATTAATCAAAGACATTGCTTCAGCCCGTGCTTTAGCATCTTTATTGAATAATCCCCTCACGACAGACGTTACTGTTTTTGACCCAGATTTTTTAACCCCCCTCATGGTCATACACATATGTTCTGCCTCAACAACTACTATTACACCATGAGGATCAAGCTTATTCATCAAGGTTTCTGCTATTGTTGCAGTCAACCTTTCTTGAAGCTGTGGTCTTTTGGCAACGGTGTCTACCACTCTAGCCAGCTTACTAAGTCCCGTTAATTTTCCATTTTTAGGCAGATAGCCTACATGTGCTGTGCCAAAAAATGGTGCAAAATGATGTTCACACATGGAATAAAAGGGTATGTCCTTTACTAGCACCAATTCTTCATGTTTTTCATCTTGAAAATATATCTCTAAATGCTTACCGGGGTCTTCTTTAAGCCCTGCAAATATTTCTTCATACATCTTTGCGATTCTTCTTGGAGTATCCTGTAGTCCCTCTCTATCTGGGTCTTCACCTATGGCCTCTAATATTTCTCTTACTGCCTTTTCGATTCTCGGCTTGTCCATTATTCTCCCTCTTTCTTCTTTTATACTAAAGGAAACCTTCCTCTTTTCCAAAATTTAAGTACTCCCCCGTAGGGTCTGAGCACGTAATCCAATATTTCATAAAGCTTTATTAGCTTCTGATTGAAATTATTTTCATCACTAAAGTCCATACACAAATTATATAGGATTTTGTCGATATTTTGTATATTATTTATTATTTTTTTATCTTTAGGTACCCATACATGTTTCAGCTTAAAGTATGAAATCAATATGCCATGAAAAAGATTATTTATAAGAAATAATGAATTTTGTGTATCTTCCTTTCTATGGAGTATATCTTCATAGTCCTGATAAAGCTTGAACCTTATATACTCCACCTCACTAGCCTTTAGGTTTTTCGGCCCTTTTACATATATGGATTTAATCCTATATAAAAGCTCCTCTAAATCTTCTAGTTTATTATAGACTACCCTATATCTCTGTAGTGAATTTATTATAAAGCCCAGAGCATCATTTAAAGACCTTCTCAGTAGATTAACAGGCATATAGGATATGTCAAATAATACGCCCTCTATCTCTGTTATTTCCCTTTGAAACCCATGATTTTCATCGGTTATGACAAAAAGGTCTATATCCTTTAATGTATTAAAATCCTTTTCTTCTACTTTTGCTCCTTCGCCTATTAAAAGTATGCTGAGAGCTTTTTCACTTTTAATAATCTCTTGTATCCTCTTATAATAAACTTTTCTTTTATCCATTATATATCTTCTTTATCTCCTTCATCAAAGTCCTTGTTATATAATTATTTTCAATATTGAGCTTTTTCTCCTCTAATCTGCTTACAGGCATGATATCCATCAATGAATTGGTTATGAATATTTCATCGGAGGTAATTATATTCTCCCTTTTATATTCACCTATATTCACCTTTAAATTCAAAGCTTTTATTATCTCAATAGCTTTGTTTCTAATAATACCAGATAAAATTCCACATTTAATATCTGGTGTGAAAATTTTTTCATCTTTAATAAAGAAGATATTTGATATTGTGCCTTCACATAGATTATCATAAATATTAAAAAAAATCGCCTCATCAAAGCCCTTAGCCTTTGCCCTTTGTCTTTCTAATATGCTCTCCAGGTAATTATTTGACTTGAGGTAAACAGTTGAAGAATGGGGGTTTCGCTTAATATGGGCAAAGCATAATTCAAACCCATTGTCATAGCTTTCTTCGGTATAAACATTTTCCCTTGTATTGATAAAGAGTATATATCTATTATTATCCTTTGAATAGGATAATCGGACAGCACCGTCCCTTAACTCATTCTTTTCCAATAACTCCATGCAGTTTTTGTATACTAAATCTTCATCGTAAACAAATTCAAAATTTAATACACCTGAGCCTTCCCTCATCCTTTTCATGTGCTCTTTAAAAAAGTATAGCTTCCCATTTATAGCCTTTATGGTTTCAAAAAGCCCATATCCATATAGGAATCCTTGGCTAAGGGGGGAAACCTTCGCTTCATTTGCTTCCATGATTTTGCCATTTAAGGATACATACATATTAACACTTCCAATTTTATAGATGTGTGACTTAGAAACTTAACCTTTTTTGAAATATTTCGTAAGCCAAAAATAAAATGCCTATTTGGCTAATAGCTAACGGCTGACAGCTAACAGCAAAAACATTGAAAGTAAAATTTTAGGGTCACATATCTATACTATAGTCTTATGGTTTAAACAAATCTATTTAAATGATAAAATACTAAGCTGGCAGAATAGAATATAAAGATAAACGCTTTTAAGCATTAAATTTATTTTCGGTAAAATAAACTTTCTTCTGTTACAATAATGTCCATTGGTATATCATAGCTATCTGTGGGGACTGCTTCTACGATTTGATTTTCATAGCAAATTGCTATGGCCAATGCTTCCTTCTTTCTTTTTACTAAAAATCTATCATAGTATCCACCGCCAAAGCCCAGTCTATTACAGTTCTTATCGAAGCCTACTCCAGGTATGATTATGGTATCTATTTCTTCTATATCTACTGGACTCCTAGAATCCTTACTGGGTTCCCATATGCCATATTTGTTTTTTATAAGATTCTTCCTTTCAGGGTCCAATTTACATGGAATTATTTCTTTAGTATCCACTATGCAATAGGGTACTACTACTTCCTTCCCCTGTTTAAAGCACCAATTGATAATCTTATCTGTAGCTACTTCATTTTTGAAGCTCAAATAGATCATTACAACTTTGCTTTCTAGAAATGGTTTTACTTTAACGAGCTTTTCCATAATTCCTTGGCTTAGGCTTTCAACCTCCTGCTTATCCATTAAACTCCTCTGGATTAATAGACTTTTTCTAAGCTTTGCCTTAAGACTCATATGACTCACACCTCTTTTTATCTAAAGCATTCCCTAATATTTAAAATTGGCTTAGTATATGGTTATTCTAAAAAATCTTAAAGGTCTTATTGAAGATTTTTCAGCTATTTAATGCCTTCATCAACGCCCTGGCTTTATGAAATGTTTCCTCATACTCCATCTCTGGGTCAGAGTCCCAGACTATTCCGCCTCCTACTTGGAAATATGCTCTATTATCTTTACATACTATGGTCCTTATAACTATGTTAAGGTCAGCATCTCCATTAAAGCCTATATATCCGATTGAACCCGTATATATATTTCTCTGGGTGGGCTCTAGCTCATCTATGATTTCCATTGCTCTGATTTTAGGAGCTCCCGTAATTGAACCACCGGGAAAGGTGGCTGTGATAACATCAACTATATCATGATTTTCCTTCATCTCTCCAATTACAGTAGAAACCAAATGATATACTGTAGCGTATTCTTCCAAATGGAAAAGCTCTGTTACCTTAACCGTTCCCGTCTTTGATACCCTTCCTAAATCATTTCTTTCAAGGTCTACTATCATCAGAAGCTCTGCCTTATCCTTTTCACTTGATAACAGTTCTTCTCTATTTCTTTTATCCTCATCTGGAGTATTTCCTCTGGGTCTTGTCCCTTTAATAGGTCTAGTTTCTATAATTCTATCGGTGATTTTGATAAACCTTTCCGGGGAGCTGCTTACTATTTGTCCCTCCCCAAAATCTATAAAGCTTGCAAAGGGAGCTGGGTTAATAATCCTCAGCTTTCCATATATTTCATAGGGAGTCGTATCCAGCTCACATGTAAATCTCTGGGTTAAATTTGCTTGATAGATATCCCCTTCTTTTATATAGTTCTTTAATCCTTCAAGGGCCTTTATATATTCGTCTTTAGTAAAATTTGATTTGAACCCGGTCTTATCTTCTTTGTAAGCAAGATTAATTTTAATTTTTCTATCTTCTCCATCTCTAATCCTCTGAATTATTAAATCCACTATTTCTTTCGGCTTACCCTTTATACCTAGTGAAGCTGCAAATACTTTATTTAATCTATGGTCAATTATTATGACCCCATCATAAAATCCTAAAAACATATCAGGTATATCAACATCATCCACTGCTGTTCTTGCAAGCTTCTCTATATGATGACATAAATCATATCCAAAGTAGCCTACTGCCCCACCAACAAAGGGAAGCTCAGACTTATAATCCATATCATACACACTTAATAGTTCCTTCAGCTTTAAAAATGGATTTCCCTTAACACTTTCTCTTTCACCATTTTGAATTATTTCAATATCCTCATTTTTAGATTTAAATACAATAAAGGGGTCAAAGCCTATGAATGAATACTTTCCCAGCTTTTCATAATCCATTCCACTATCTAGAAAAAAGCTGTATTCATGATTTTTAAATAAAGAATATATTTCAAAGCTATTAAGCTGTGTTTTAATTTCTTCAATCAGTACTCTATTTTCCATCTGGTCACCTGCTAACCTTAAACTTTTTTGCACTTTTCAAGAAGTTCTCCAAAAGCTCCATTCCCATTTCAGTAAGTATTGCCTCTGGGTGAAACTGAACACCTTCAATCAAGTAATCCTTATGCCTTATACCCATTATTTCCCTCTCCTCAGTTTCCGCTGTTATCTCAAAACACTGGGGCAAAGTCTCTTTTCTTAAAACTAAAGAATGATATCTTGTAACCTTAATTGGATTTTTGAGGCCCTCAAACACACCTTCATTTATATGATTTATAGAATGAACCTTTCCATGTACTGGCTCAAGGGCCTTTATAACCTCGCCTCCAAATACCTGCCCTATGGTTTGATGTCCTAAGCAAATACCAAGTATGGGAAACCTTCCCTTAAACTCCTTTACTATATCTATACATACTCCCGATTCATTTGGCGTACACGGTCCCGGTGATAAAACAATCATATCGGGCTTTAACTCTTCTATATCTTCTAGACCTATTTCGTCGTTTCTATATACTAAGACATCCTCCTTCAAGGC
Organism: Clostridia bacterium; assembly: GCA_028278115.1. Taxonomy (GTDB): domain Bacteria; phylum Bacillota; class Clostridia; order Peptostreptococcales; family Caminicellaceae; genus JANQEZ01. The sequence continues at coordinate 3,165 of JANQEZ010000248.1, read as the reverse complement.
TTCTAGGTATTGAACTAGATTATAGGTAAAGGAATCATAATTATCTATCATCAAAATCAAAATAACCGCTCCTTTTATAGCTTTTTCTTCTTCGATTATACATTTCAAAATCAAGAAAAGTCAAATATAAATTAGCTGTGATAAGCATATAAAAATAATAAATACTAATATAGGCAGGAACTATCAGCATAAAAAGAGAATATTTTTAAAATTAAGCTATTGGAAAAATTTAAGCAAATCACAGGTAGTTACAGTTCTGTTAATAAATTACCTTAGCAATCCCATATCATTATTTATGTAAGGAGGCTATTATGAAAATAGGGTACACTTTAGATGAAAAGATTTTAGATGTATTACCGGCTGCCGAGCTGTTAGCAAAAACAAGGGAAATGGGTATTTCAAGTATCGAAGTTAGTCCCGATGAAAGTATTATGGCTAAAAATGTCTATCTTGACATAGCAAGGCTTTCTAATGAACTAGGTATAGAAATTAACTATCATGTACCATATTTTGCAGATAATTTCCTATATGAAATTATGAACTTTAAAGAATATCCCAATGAAGTTAAGTCTAAATACGAGGCTTTGATTTCAATAATATCCGACATTCAAAATATCACCTGCAGACCTTCAATCCTCACTCTCCACGGGGCAAGCATTTCAGAAAAAGAAACTAAAGATAAAGCCCTTTACAATACACTTAGCTTTCATGATTGGCTTTTAAATTTTTTAGATAAGAAAAATATTGATTTAAAATTAGCTCTAGAAACATTAAATAAGAATGAAGATGTGGTAGGAGGCTGTAGAGAAGATATTATGTATATCATAAATGAGTTTAAAAACTCTAAACTGGGTATTTGCTGGGATATTTGTCACGATGCCGTTAATTATTACCCGGGAAAAATGTCTATGCATGATGAATTTTTTGAAAATATAATCTACTGCCATATTCACGGCTTTAGCATAGAAAAAAATAAGAGTCATATTTCTTTAAGAAATAGTGATATTAAATTTGATAAGCAACTCAAGCTGCTATCAGACAAGGGCTATAAAGGCATTATTAATTTAGAACTTCTTGTAAAGTATTGCGGTGACAATTATTTAGAAAATTTATATGGTGATATTGATTTCATTAAAATACCTTTAAGTATTATAATTATAATATGCACTAAAATATTTTCATATCATGTCTAAAGGAGTGTGATGTTTTGATAAATATTGACCAAAAGGCTGTAGAGTTCATAAATAAAAGGAGTAAAGACAGCTCAATTACTGTAATACTCCTTCCTCAAAAAACTAGCTGATGTACTTTTATTCGTGTACCATCAGTTCGGATGGGAAAACCAATGGAAGTCGAAGCATTTAATCTTTATACAGCCAAAGATATTAACATTTATCTTGAAAAAACAATTAATGAGAGCAATAAAAATGTAAAGATTTTTCTTAGAAATTATATTATTTTCAAAAAACTATTGGTGAAAATATAAGGTGATTGTCTTACAATAAACTGGACCCATAAGTAAGGACACTTATAAAAGAGTCTAAGCTGTGGGTCCAGTTTATATATCTACATCACTTTTGATAATAATGTTCTCATATTAAAAGCCTATTCAATGACAGTTCTTTCCTTTTGTCGAAGAATCCTAAACTCTTTTAATAAAAGCATAGCTATCCAAATCGTTATAAGAATATCAATTCCTGTAGACCCAAGGTAAACCCATTGCACTCCAAATAGTCTTGGAAGAATAATCATAACCGGAATATAGAAAACTATTTGACGCACTATTCCAACCATTGCAGCAGGCTTTCCCTTGTCTATGGCAGGGAAAAATGTCAAAGCCATAAATATAACTGGTAAAACCGGAAGCAATCCTATATAAACCCTAAAATTAAACAAGCTTTGTGGATCAAACACTCGGTCAGGAAGCATTGTATTTAACACCAGTTGTGGTGAAATCATCATAGGCAGCCAAATTGGAAGCATCAATAATGTACTGCTAATAGCAAAGATTTTAACACTTTTTATTACTCTTTGATACTCTCCCGCACCATAATTTATTCCAACTACCGGCTGTAGAGCTCTCATAAGACCAAATATAGGAGTCAATGTAAAGGTAAATATTCTAAATGCTGCACCATAAAAGGCTAAATCTGTTGTTGTTCCATAATTTGATAGAGCATTAAATACAACAACTGCTTGTATTAAACCCATAATTGACATAATAAATGCTGGCATACCCATGGAGAAAATAGATTTAATTATTTCTTTATCCCTCTTAATCTTAAAAGGCTCTGCTTTAAAGGATGCTTTTCCCTTAGCAAAATAATACAGACCTGAGATAGTATAAACAAACATCCCTAAATTAGTTCCCCAAGCAGCACCTTCTACACCCATATTAAATATTACAATTAATACGTAGTTGGCTATGATATTAACTATAAGACCCAATGCCATTATAAATGCTGCCGATTTCATTCTACCTTCAGCACGAACAATCATATTTTCTGATAATCCATGTATCCAGAAAAATGATCCTATTACCGTAATTTGAAAATACGATGTTCCAAGCTCCAATGGTTCTCCAAATCCCCCCATAACTCTTACTAATGTATTTGCAAAAACAAAGGCAAGAACTAAGTAAAATACATAAAATACAAGTGACAAATAGTTTACATTTGGAAGCAGTCTCCTTTGGGTATTTTCATCGTTAGCACCTATTGCAATACTTAATGCCGATCCCGCACCTGTACCGATTAACGACCCTACTCCCAATGTAATCTGGGAAAGTGGATATGCTAAGGAAACACCTGCTAATGCCTGTTCTCCTACAAACTTCCCCACAAATATTGCATCAAAAACTGTATTTAATCCATATAATACCATTGCAACTACCGCAGGCCATGAGAGTTTAACCATAACTTTCCATATATTTTCTGATAAAATAATATTCTTACTGTCCGAATTCAAGCTTACCACTTCCTCCTCTTAATATTTTATTCACAGTTGTTAGGTAAAATTTAAAAATGTTACATAAATTAACTCGTTGTGCTAGTAAATCATTAATTATAGTTTTTCAATACTTAAGGGGGTTTTGATATTTCATTTGAGTGATTTTTATGAATCTGTTTTAACCTACAAAATATAAGAAAAACAGGTTCATAGCAT
>JANQEZ010000243.1 GCA_028278115.1 Clostridia bacterium | reverse complement strand
ATGCTATGAACCTGTTTTTCTTATATTTTGTAGGTTAAAACAGATTCATAAAAATCACTCAAATGAAATATCAAAACCCCCTTAAGTATTGATAAACTATAATTAATGATTTACTAGCTCAACGAGTTACATTAATAAAATTTCTTTCATTATTAAAGTGGCTTCCCTATATTAGCCAAATAGTCATAGCCATTTTATATGAGAAAAATCTAAGGAAAAAGTTAAGCTTCTAAGCCCCATATCTATATTAAAAGTCATTACCACCTGTATCTATATCATCATTAGATGGATTCCTTTTCTCAGTAATATTCTTTAGAGCCAGCTTCTCCTTAGCTGTATCGTAATCAAAGGTTTTACTAGACTTTCTTTGAGACTCATCTATATAGAGCCTTGCTTCAAAGTATCCTAGTTTTCCAGCAAGCTCTGCGTCCCTTTGCTGTTCCTCATTAAGTGCTAGGACCACAGTATAATCCTTTATCTTATCTTCACTTTCTCTATTTTCAATTAATTTTCTTACCTTTATTTTGGGTACAACTACGTCATAATCGCCATTATCATAATTAATTAAAACATCAATGATATTTCCCTCTTTGACCTCTCCAGCTACCATATGACTAAAGCAGTATTCAGTTAATCTATCATAATCACTGAACCATCTTTTCTCGGAAGAAACTGAGTCGTAGGTTAACTGTTCGCCAGGCTTCAGAATCTCTTGACTTATCTTACCCTTTATAAGCTCAATATCTTCTACTCCATCTTCAACTGCAAATTTCACAGGAATATATCTCATTTCTATATGATTTTCAATAATTTCTGGTGTTAAGGCAGTATACTTTGGTATGTCGTCTTCTCCCTTAACTATGGCTATTTTTCTCTTGTCCATAGCTTCTAAATCAGATTCGCTCCTAACAATTTCCTCAGTCTCCTTTATTATCTTAGGTATTTTAATATTGTTATAGTAAAATATCATCAGCATTGATATTAAGCATATTAAAGCAATAGATATTAAACTACCTGTTTTTCCCCTTCTCATCTATTTAACTCCCTTCATTGTAAGGATAGGATTTTATTAAAATAATGAAATTTCCTCATCTAATAAGCTTCTTAATTATTGAACTTAAACCATTTCTGCTGGGTGAAGTATCTATTTGGTAGAGTGAGCTTGCAATTTCTTTTATGCTTTTATCAAAATCCTCATCCCTACCATAGGCTGCTTGTCTTTGGGCAGCTAGCTTAAGAATAAGTTCAAATTTATTTGGAATAAAAAAGATATGAGTAAAATCAATATTATATAATTCTTTATCAGGTATCTTTATATTTTTAAAATAATTTTCAATTTTTCTATTTGACAAGCCTTGTATATCTATATTTTTATTAATGACTAAGCTTAAGTTTTTTAGATTATATTTGCTGATCGAAAGTCTATGGGGAAGTCCATTAAGAGTAGATATCATCTTGTCGGCCACAATAAGCTTCTCGTCGCACAGTCCTAGTATTTCATTTATTAGATTTTCTTCTAAGCTGCTGGCTATATCAATGATTATTATGTTACTTTTAGAGCTGCGAACCATCAGATTAATCATTTTAAAGTTAATTTCATATTGGGAATCCCTATGATCTGTAAAAATTCTAAGATTTCTTTTTATCTCAATACTATATTTTTCTATATCCATGATTTCCTTTCCAATTTTCAAATCATTATTTAGCTGAACTAATTTGAGAAAATCACCATCTTCTATGGGAAAGTAATACAAAATGTCTTTTTTTATAAAGTCTGTATCAATTAAAGTAACATCAAGCCTTTCATTTGAGTAATATCTTGCTAGATTAGATGCAATTACAGTTTTTCCTAAGGAATATGGGCTATAGATACCTATTACCTTTTGATAGTCCTGTGGAGCTTTATATACTATTTTTTCTTTTAAAATAGTATCTTTAGATTTGATATAAGGCTTACCTAATTTGCTTTTATAGCTGTAGTCATTTGCCTTAAAACTATTTATCAACCCGTAATAGCTTTCCGCTTCCTCCTTAGCTCTAGGATTTAAGCTTATATAAACTATATTTTCTATACTTGCATCCCTCAAAAATAAGCCATTATAGATTTCATCATCAAAAATATCCTTAATATAGGATGAATTATAAAACTTATCATCTAGTATTAAAACAATTTTTACTTTAGGATATTTATACCTTATTCTTCTTAATGAATTGTATTTCAAATCAATACTATCAGCCATGTAATCCTTTAAAATTAAGAGATTAAAATCTTTGTTTTCATCTATGAATTCTTCTAAATCAGATAAGAACAGATTTCTTTCTATTAGGGGGAAAACATCCTTTTTTTTGAATTCCATATAAAGCTTTTCTATAGTCTCATTTATATCTTCTCGGAGTTCAAAGGAAATTAATACTTTTAAAACCATATTGTGCCTCCAATTCAATATATTGTTTAAGCTTTATTTTATATACATTTTATGTTATTGTCAACAATTCTTCCTAAAATTCTACATATAACTTGGATTTTCGTCGTGTTTTGACAGATTTACTTTTTTAACACAACAAGTAAGATATAAAGCGATTTATTTGCTTTATTATAAAAGAGGGTTAATAAGTAGAAAGGGTTAAGTCCTATATTTCAAAAGAATAATTATAAAATTTTCCAGTTACCATTTCATTGCAATATAGTGTTTTTTTATTTAATATGTTATCTTTTGCAAGAGCATTTGTCCATAGCAAAAAAACACTTATTATGTCGATTAATCTCTTTAATTTACTTTTTTTATTTCTTAATCATAACTGCCGCCATAGCAGTACCATTTTTTTTGACCATATGCAAGATTTACTTACAAATTTCTTATAAAATTACATTAGCATGACAGGCTAAATCGACTTTTAAAGCATAAAAATAAACTAGTAAAAGGGGTATGTATATGGAGAGCGGAACAAGGCTACAAGACTTAATTGAAGAGATCGACTCAACTAAAGCTAATCTATATAAAATAGTCGAAGAAAAGCAATGGAATTTACTTGATAGAGAAGTTATTAAATTTAGCCAATTACTGGATGAATTGCTGTTAGAATACTATCATATAAAAAAATAAAAACTAACTAAACAGATTTAGCCTGTTATGCTTTAATCAAAAATGACTTAAGGAACAGTTTCACCATAGTTTTAGATGAATACTGTTCCCTAAGTCATTTCTTTTTCATTAGTCAAAAGCTTCACTCCTTTACTAGTTTTGGCTAATGATATATTCAACAAAGGTCTAGACTTTTCTCTTCTGATTTTTAGAGTCTGAGAACTCATATCAACTTTAGTATTATTATATTTCCCGCCTAAAAATCTGATTAGCGATTAAATTTCTAAATCTATTCCTTTGGTATTATATAGTTACCCCCAAGAAAAAGTTATTAAACATGTTTCTTAAAAAAATTTTTACAAGCTATAGAATCATACTAGTTTTTTGACTATTATGGAAGGCTAAAACACGTAAATATAAAAATAAAAAGCATAACTCCCAAAAAAATCCTAGAAATCATGCTTTTACACTTTTTATAATTTTATTTATAAACTTCTTAAACTACCTTTTTCTTCTTAAGAAGGTAGGAATATCAAGAGCTTCATTATCGCTTTGCTCTGACTTAACCTCTTCATCGCTGTTCACTTTAACTTCTTTTTTCTGTATTGGAGCGGGTTTGTGATTGCTATCAAATCCCGTTGCAATAACTGTGATGCGAAGTTCATCCTTTAAAGCCTCATCTATAACCGCACCAAATATAATATTTGCATCTGGGTCTGCAGCTTGTGAAACTATTTCTGCAGCTTCATTAACCTCAAATAAACCTAGATTAGAGCCGCCAGTTATGTTAAGAAGAACTCCCTTTGCACCATTTATTGATGTCTCAAGCAATGGACTTTGAATAGCTATTTTAGCAGCCTCTGCAGCTCTGTTTTCACCATTAGCTTTACCAGTACCCATATGGGCTAACCCCTGTTCAAACATAATAGTCTTAACATCGGCAAAATCAAGGTTAACTAGACCCGGTATAGCTATTAAATCAGATATACCTTGAACACCTTGCTTTAATACATCATCAGCTATTTTAAAAGCATCCATCATTGAGGTTTTCTTCTCAACTATTTGAAGTAATCTATCGTTTGGTATAGTAACTAAGGTATCAACCTTTGCCTTTAAATCTTCTATTCCCTTTTCAGCGTGGACCATTCTCCTTTTTCCTTCAAACATAAATGGCTTGGTAACAACACCTACAGTAAGTATCCCCATTTCCTTAGCTACTTCAGCTACTATGGGAGCGGCTCCTGTACCTGTTCCACCGCCCATTCCTGCAGTTATGAATACCATATCTGCACCTTGAAGAGCTTGGTAAACATCGTCTCTGCTTTCTTCTGCTGCTTTTTTACCAACATCGGGATTAGCACCTGCACCTAAGCCCCTTGTCAGCTTTTCACCAATTTGAATTTTATATTCTGCTTTAGAAGTATATAAAGCTTGTCTATCAGTATTAACTGCAATAAACTGTACTCCTCTTAGGCTAGAATCTATCATTCGATTTACAGCGTTATTGCCTCCACCACCAACACCTATAACTTTTATTTGTGCAAATTGTTCTACATCAATATCGAATTCCAACACTTAAAAACCCCCTTCATGACGATCAACTGGATATAATGCTAGTATGTGCAGATACTATATAATTAAAATAGTTAGCATTATATATAGCATATTTGTATTAGTAATCCTAGTATAAATTACTATGTATTTTATCATTTTTATTTATACTACAAAATAATATAATACTACTATTTCAACAAAATATCTAATTTTCCTTCTTTTAAAATAAATATTTTGCTAACTGCTAAATTTTTCTATAAGCAGCCTTCTTATTATTGCAAAGTTCTGGAACAACCTAGAACCAAAGGTAAATATTGCAGCATAATATAGAGGAACACCCATCTTGTCACCAATATAGGCTAATAGTCCTGCAATTATTGCATTGCCAATAAAACCAGTAACAAATATGGTAGAATTGAAGTTATTTTCCAGGCTTGCCTTAAGTGCACCAAAAACCGAATCGACTGCTGCAAGTATGGCAACAGATATGTAAGACGAATATGCGATAGGCAAACCCACAGGTAGATAGAAACCTAAAGCCAACCCTAATACAATACCAAGTATACCTATAATCAATAGAATCACCTACCTTTTTGTAATTAAATATTCATAAGAAATATCTTCATCGAATTTTGGAATTTTAATATGGGTTCTTGTATTGACTTCTAGAAAAATTCCATACTCCTGCAGCCAATATCCAGTTGTATTGGGTCCATCAACTGCTGCTTGTAAATGGTTTGGGTTTCCAATGGCCTTTATAATAAATGGAAGTCCATAGTCTACTCCGTTAACCTCAATGGTATAACCTGAACAGCTAATACCTGTACTGGAAAGAACTCTTTGATTATTTATTGATATAGCCTCTGCTCCAGCTATTTTTAGATCATTTATTATGGTTAATACATCTAGGTCATGAACCAATAGTTCATTGGGATTTTCACCTTCATAGAGCTCCCTAGTAGCGTCTGAAATTATTATCATGACCCCTGGACCGTAAACATCGTTAAAGCCAGATAAGGTTTTATAGGTCTTAAGCTCATCCTCTAGCAAATTTGTTATATCTCCATCTTTTATTTTAGTGTTTTTATAATCATTTACCTTTGTCTTATATTCATCAATAAGTAATTTTAAATTCTCTATTTCAGCCTTTTCCTTCTCTATATTTTGTTTATAATCACGTATTGTTTCTAATGGAACATATTCATATCTATTGTTTATGTTCTTAATCTGGACTGAAATTAGAAAGCCCAAAATTAATGTTAAAATCATTATAGTGACCTTTGAATAAATTTTCTTCATCAAATCACTCCAAGTTTTATATTTCATCAGCAGGCTTTGCGTGCTTAAACTTAATTATATCGTTATATCTTTCAATTACAAGCTCCTCCACTCCCCTTAATTCCACCTGTAGATTCGATACATTCCTCATTTCACCTATGATTCCATATCTCCAATCCAAAGCGGATTTTAATGTATCTGAATCTCCTATGGCCTTTATAGTATAAGGCGGAACCGTAGGAATAGAATTGATTTTCAAACTGTTTCCAGCTAGCTGTATCTCTGTATTAGCCACGATCCTTTGATTATTTATGGAGATTGCTTCAGCTCCTGCTGAGTTTAAGTAATTTATAATTCTAAGAAGATAATCATAGCTATACATAATTACACTTCCATCATAACCAAAATCAAGGTCCTTTGGTGGATCGTCTATAAAAACTTCAATACCTGGACCTTTGACCCTTGTAAAACCACCTATACTCTTATGCCTTTCTAGTTCTTCATTTAATCTTTTAATTATTGCACTATCCTCTGAAGCCGACTCTTCAATGGTCTTGAGATTTTTCATATATTTATCAAGCTCTTCCATAAGGCTCTGTTTTTCGTCTTGAGCCTTCTTTAGCTCTATCCTTAATTCCGAGGCCCTTTGACCTGGAATCCGTCCATCTAGGTAATTTCCCTGAACAATTCTAAACTGTATTGCCAACACTATTCCTAATAAAGTACACATAACTCCTAATAAAACCTTATCCTTGATACTTTTCACATCTATGCCTCCTATTCTCCAAAAGGACTATAAGTAGGATATCCATCATGACTTATATCAACAACCCCTGAGTCTATATTTTTATCTGCTAAATCTTTATAAATTGCCATGAAAATAGAGAATTTCTTAGACAAGTTCTCCCCGCTTCCAAGCTTTACCTTTAGATTTTCTTTTAAAAGCAAAGTAAAATTCTTTTCATTATAGAGTATTTCAGGCTTATCTTGCAAATTTGAGCTTTGCAAAAGACCACAAAGTAAAACTGCCCTTTTTAAATCCTCATCATTTTTAACTTTAATTTTTTCACCTTCGGTAAAGCTCTCAAATTCAAAACCTTCTATAACATAGGTTTCGTCTATTTCATTAGAGGTGTAAAGTATAACACCCTCCTCGTCAATGTAGAAATATAAACCCATATATAACACAGCTGCCATTTTCTTTCTTTCAGTTACTTCTATTAGAAGCTTGTCTGGAAGATTTCTTTTGATATTAACATCCTTAATAAAGGGAGCCTTCTTTATCTTTGCCTCTATCTCAGATATTTTTATCTTGAAGGTATTCTCACCTATTTGCACGCCTGATCTAGAAATAATCTCATCATCAGATAAAACATTATTATTGTAAACGATTATATTATTTATTTCAAAGTAGTTTGTTCTAAATAATATTATAAAAATTAATGTTGACAATAAAAAAAAGATTAAAAGGTATATCTTAAGTTTACCATATCTTACCTTTTTATCAACCCTATGTTTTCCCACAGCCATATTTTCCTCCTAATAAAGTTTAGCTAAAAGCTTTATTTGTCAACTTTTTCTTTAAAAGCTAAAGTTTCCTACATCCCACCCCTATATCTTAATTATTACATTTAATCATTCTTATTTCAAGCTCAGTCATTTTATACCCAAATACTTGAGCTATAATCCTTGTCCATATATAATATATTTTGATAGCAGCACTATTAAAATATCGCTGCTATCTTTATTCCTTTTATTCTATTCGTCTTATATCTGCCCCTAGTTTTTGAAGCATTATATCAAAATTATCATATCCTCTTTCTATATGATAAATATTTTCAACTATTGTCTCTCCTTCTGCTGCTAAGCCTGCAAGAACTAAAGCGGCTCCTCCTCTTAGGTCCTTTGCCGACACCTTTGCTCCAGTCAGCTCATTTACCCCTTTAATTACTGCTACTCTTCCATCAACCTTTATTTTAGCACCCATTCTCATTAATTCCTCAGTATGCTTAAACCTGTTTTCAAATACCGTTTCTGTAACTATACTCGTTCCAGATGCTGTACATAGCAGTGCAACAATTTGAGGCTGCATATCCGTTGGGAAACCTGGATATGGTAACGTCCTAATAATATCCACTGGCTTTAAGACAGCTGGTGGTATTATCCTAAGCTCATTTTCCCTTTCAATTATTATACATCCTGCTTCCTTAAGTCTTGCAATTATTGACAAAATATGATCTGATACGACATTCTTAATGGTTATCTCACTTCTGGTTATGGCTGCTGCTGCCAACATAGTTCCAGCTACTATCCTATCTGGAATGATACGATGCTCAACATCTGAAAGCTTCTCAACACCTTCTATTTTAATAGTGCCAGTTCCAGCACCTTTTATTTTTGCCCCCATACCATTTAAATAATTTTGAAGATCTATGATTTCAGGCTCCTTAGCTGGATTTCTGATTACAGTATTACCCTTAGCTAAAACAGCTGATAGCATTATGTTTTCTGTTGCACCAACACTTGGATAATCTAGATAGATTTCAGCTCCCCTTAAATTCTCAACTTCACATTCTAGGAAACCGTGGGATTCCGTTATATTTACTCCCATCTGCCTTAAGCCCTTTAGATGTAAATCAATTGGTCTATGACCTATTTCACAGCCACCCGTTTAACTTAACATGTTGGGCCATGTATTTCATATCTATTAAAACTCCCCCATTTTGAAAAATATCATCAGCGGTTTCATCCTTGAGATTGTAAGCCTCTGTAACCTCTTTAGTAATTTCCAATTTATCATATACTATAATTTTGTTTAGGATCAGTCCCACAGCTTCCTTAGACAAACCCTTTTCCTCAATGTTTTTAATAGCTGCATCAACTTTACTGATATCACTTTCTAGAGCATTTAAATTGCTAATTCTATTATTGACTTCATCAATCTGTCTTTGCAGCATTTTTATATTATTATCAAATTCAACCCTCTTTTTCTCAAATATAAAGTCTGGTATCTTCCTATTTAATTTATCATTATAAACTTGCTCATATAGGGACTTAAATCTATCTAAACTAGACTCCAGTTTATTAAGTTCATTACTTTGTAAAGCCTTGCTTTTCATAGTATCCTTCAATCCATTATTAAAGTATACTTGATAATCTGTTTTTTTGAGCATGACAAAGATATGACTCTCTACTGCTTTAATTATATCTGCTTCCCTTATTCTGTGACTAGTACAGCCCCTATCCTCAATACTCTCCTTTACTTTACCCTCCTTAAAATACTTGCTGCAAACGAAGGAATTTAATCTTCCCTTCTTTTTAATTATATACATAGAGCTGTGGCATCTACCACACTTTATAAACCCTGAAAAAAGGTTTGGCTTTTTTGCTTTTGGAGCAAAGCTTTGCTTTTCTTTAAGTATTTTCTGAACCATCTCAAAGGTTTCTTTATCAACTAAAGCTGGGTGATTATACTCTATCCGAATCCACTGACCTTCAGACTTTCTCTTGGTCTTCTTACTCTTATAGCTGACCTTCTCGGTTTTACCCGATATCATAGTCCCAGTATAGACTTCATTTTTAATAATTCGACCTACATGTTGTGCAATCCATATGCTTGCTCTGGGTCTATTAGGATTATTTCTGTAGGAAGATGGAGTTGGTATACCTTCATCGTTAAGCAGCCTTGCAATTTTTCTATATCCGTATCCTTCCTTATATAGATCAAATATCTTTTTTACAACCCATGAGGTATTTTCATCTACAACTAAATTATTTCCTTCCTTTATATATCCATAATGGGCCCTAACTAAAAAATCACCCTTTTCCATCTTGCCCCTTAAGGTGGCCCTTATCTTTTGTGAATCGTCCCTTACCCTTCGCTCATGGAAATATGCCTCTAAAGGAAACAGCTCAGGGTCATATTTCCTTTCGTAGAACTCTATTTCCACACTATTTTCCTCTAAAAATTGAATAAACCCAAGGGCTTCATATTGATTTCTACCTAGCCTTGAGCTATCCTTCATCAGTATTACATCAATCTCTTTTCTCTGTATCATATCCTTAATATCATCCAGCCTTGAAAAGTCCGTACCAGTCATATTATCGTGCATTATTATTTTAGCTATATTAGTATATCCTTTTTTATTACAATATCCAATCAGTAAATCTCTCTGGGTTTCAATTCTATCGTAGTTTTCCATATTGTCGTCACGACTCTCTCTACAGTAGATTAAAACACGGGGCTGTATCTTTTCTTCATCTATTATATCATCTATATGGTTAAATTTGTATTTTTTTTGTTTCCCCAAGAGCATTTGGATCCCACCACCTTTAATCTTTTCTAATCATTAAGAATCTGTTTTCTATTTTTTCTTCATTTCTTTATCAAAATGTATTTGTAGTACCCACAGGAGCGCCTTCTTTAATTCATCCTCTGCGAAATTGATATTTGAGCTTGTAAAAACAACTAGTCTACTGCTTTTTTTAGACATGTATACCCCCTTGAATCACCTCTTTATAAAGTGTATGACATGTCTGGTTGTCTATATTTCTGATATTTGAACATAAACATATGCCTATTATAAAAGTCAAAAAAACAATTCAAGAACGGCTTAACTAATATATAGAAAACCGTCCTTTAAAATATTAAGCCTCCCAAGCTAATGCCGATATCCTAACATCCCTTATGGAAACTGCACTTACATCTCCTGTTGAACCAAATGGACTAACGGTTACAAAATAGTCACAGCACCCCGGGCATGTAGCACAATCACAAGCAATAAAATTAAAGGCCTTAGTGCTTCTCTCAATGGCATCGAAATTTTCTAGAACCCATAACCCTATCGGCACAGGTTTTTTATTATCACAAGCTCTGAATAATTCAATTTGCAGCTGTAGTGATAAGTCTACAACGTCAAATATTTGCAGCTCAAAACCTATAGCAGCTGAAAATTCAATATTGACTAAGGGTTTGCACAGACCGGCTGTATCAATGGTAACCTGGCCTACTTGGAATCTATCTGTAGAAGCCTCGGTGAATCTTCTTTCACCTACTCCATTTCCGCATTCAAGTATTATTTCTTTAGGTCTAGGATGCTTTGTAATAGAGTTAATAGTCCCCCACTGTTTACTTCCTTTATAATCATGATTATTAGTAAAGTCACTATCCCCTTGAGCAAAGGCATTCATTCTAGCATTGTCAACTGTTACATCAAGGTTAGCAAAATCTGCAGTTAATTGCTTAACTGTTAGAATTACAAAATACTCACAGCAGCTTGATGGAGCTTTACATTCGCAGAATGTAAAATTAAAAATATCCTCTGTCAGTTCGCTGGCTTGAGAACCAATTCTTTCAAATCTCCAGATTCCACGTGACAAAGGTTCCCCATCATTACAAACTCTCAGCAATTCAAACTCAAGCTCTACGTTTTGAATACTTATTAATGAAATATTGCATGCAAACTCAATTAGTACTTGAGGGTTCTTTAAACATGTCGTATCCACAGTAACATGGGCTATTCCAGGAGGTGGCGGCAATGCTTCACCTATCCTATATGATACGCTCCCATTTCCATTTCCACATACCGCTAATATATCCCTGGGCTTAGGATGCTTTTCTTCTCTGTCATTAACCTTTAAATCATGAACTAAAGATTGTGCAAATGCTGCCATATTTCCATTAGACACCATAGCTGTAGCATTGGTTATCTCCATCACTGTAACAACTACAAAATACTGGCAGCAACCATAGGAATTTGTACATTCACAGAAATTGAAGCTAAATGTTTCTTCTAAACTGTCAAATGCCCCTAGTGCAACAACACCTTGTTCATATATCCAAGTTCCCAATGATATTGGATTTTCATTATTACAAGATTTAAACAATTCATATTTTAATTTAACAATTCCACCCTGTATATTTGTAGCTAAGTTAGTCATGCGTATAGAACTGGAAAACTTTATCAACACCTTTGGTCTATTTAAACAAGTTGTATCTATTGTTACATAAGCCAATTGGAAGGGTGCATCACTTACTGTAGTAAAGGTTCTGCTTCCAGTTCCTTCTCCACATTCAAGTAGTATTTTTTTTGGCTTTGTATGCTTCAGACCATATTTAAAGCAATCTTTATCTACCTGGCAATCATTAGAGCCACCTTTGCCATAATACATTCATATACCTCCATTTATATTTTTATAGTCTTCTCTTTAACACTTAAAGCACTCTAATATTTGTACATTCTATAGGTAATCAACAATAGAGTGTAATAAAACTAAAAGGATT